>NZ_LFJT01000073.1:0-30425 GCF_001682645.1 Delftia sp. JD2 | reverse complement strand
GAGCGGGAAAACGGGTTCGAACCGTCGACCTCAACCTTGGCAAGGTTGCGCTCTACCAACTGAGCTATTCCCGCAAAAATTCAAGCAACCAACCGTCACCTGAATCGGATATGCACTAGGCACATCCAAAACTGGAGCGGGAAAACGGGTTCGAACCGTCGACCTCAACCTTGGCAAGGTTGCGCTCTACCAACTGAGCTATTCCCGCTTGAATCATCCATTCTGGCAGCCAACCGCCACCAAAATCGAACACACTCTAAAGCATGTTCAAAATCTGGAGCGGGAAACGAGTCATGCACTAGAGCGCTAAGTCTCTGTTTCCCAATCACTTTCTCCACTGTGGTGATCAGCGAAGAACTCAATTATAGCCTTGTTTTTCGCCCTCGGCAACAAAGTTCATCCAACCACTTCCACCAGCGTCCAAGGATGATCCATCCACCCGTCGTTACGCCTGATGCGTCCAGCTGCTGAGCGGGTTCGCTATCGAACTCCAACTTGCGACGATCATGACTTGCGCTCGCTCCGCAGGCAGCGCGGGGTGGTGTCGCGTGGACTACCTGGCACCTGGACGGCTGTAGGACACAACCGCCGGCATCGGAACACCGCAAGTACTCATCTTTACATCGCTGCGGCTAACTTCGCCGGAGCGCAACGCGGCGCCAGTGTAGTGGCAGCCAGCCTCAACGAAGGCGTGCAGCAATCCGGTTCATCTGCTCGATCTCCGCGCGCTGGCCATCGGAAATCGCTTGGCATAGGTTGACGAGTTCCGGATCTGAGAGCTGCGCCTCGCGGCACATGAGGATCGCTCCCGAATGGTGCGGGACCATAGACGCGATGAACTGTCGATCGCCGATTCCGGTTTGAGCACGGGTAGCGGCAAAAGAACCGAGTGTGAGAACGGCAAACAAGCCGTACAGCACGAGATTGAGCCGCCGGTTTGGAAACATGCCGGGCATTGTCGCTAGCATGAAGATGCCCATTGGCGCCCACATAGTGACCGCCATGTAGAGCATGTTGAGATTGTTTCTGAAGTCCCTGGCGCCGTCGATCATGCTGAACATTACGAAGTACATGACGACGAGGCCCAACACCATGTTCACCCAGAACTTGGCGTATGGTCGGCCGTGCTTACCCATCTGACCGGATGTGTGATGTTGATGTTCATGGGAATGTTCAGCCATCTCCGTCTCCTATGTGCTGGGGCAACCTGGCAGGGTCACTGGTACTGCGGCAGATACTTTGTCGATATATCAGCATGTGGAGCGATGCATCACTAACCGCTGATTTCCAGTCCCCAACTGGACGTAGGGGCGTCGAACGCTTCAACTCGCTGGTCTTGAACCGTCTGGATATCAGACCATACCAAATCGGTCTTGATGGGCTTTGCGCCACCTATGACGCTGGTACCGTGAGCGCCAATATCGAGCTTGCGTCCTCATCGCTCGATGGGCCGGCAACTGATCGATTCTTGCATATCAAGCAAGACAAGGCCACCTGCGGCGGACGCCAATGGCCTCCTCCGCCTTCGCTTAGGGCATCGCCTCAAGCGTCCGTCGCAGGCCATAACGACACAACAGCCCTTGGGCAAGAAAGGAGCCGGTGATGTAGCGCACCCGAAAGGAGACGAAGACATGCACAAGGACATTTCAACATCAAAGGTGTTCTATCGTCCCATCGAGGCGGCCATCCGATGGGCTGGGTTGCTGCGGTATCTCCCGATGATCCTGGCCACGATCGCGTCACCGCGTGTCCTGCCTCGGTCGCTGAACTGCCCTCGATGGAATGAGTGCCGGCTGCACTCGGAACGTATCTATGACGGCATCCTCAACGGAGAGCTGCCCTACGGCAAGAACGGGATCACGCTCAATGATCCGAACCTGCTCAATTCTCTGGATCTGACTGTTCGCCATGTCGATCTAAAACGCTGGATGCGCACCCACTATCCCGAGCACCGGCCAGGATTTCTGTTCAGCCGTGGCGAACGCATGGCGCATCCTTTCATCACCATGGAAACAGGACAGGCGATCCTCGTGGAGCGGCTGGCCCTTCAGGCCGCGCTTGAACAAGCCCGACGTGAGATGCGAGAACTGCAGGAGCAGCACGACACGCTACTCAAGCAATCCTCGGTGCTGTTGGCATCCAAGCAATGCGAGATCAGCGAACGGGCGGAAACGACCTATCTCAACATCATTGGAGGGATGTTGACGCTGATGCTGAGCCAGTCGCCTTCAGGCGTGCCCTATTCCAGCTTCAAAACGCAGGAGGCCCTTGTCTCTGCATTGGTCGCCCACTACGGCGGCACCATGGGCATCACTGAGCGCACCTTAAACGGAAAGTTCGCCAACGCTAAGAGGTACGTTCGTAGCGCAAGCGCATGAGGTTATCCAGCTTGTATGTGCAATCGCGGAGATTGCATTTGCAATGTCTTTCCGCAGCCAGGTCTATTGAATAGAGGTCACGCCAACAAACGCCACCGAGCGTTCAGGAGTGACCGCCATGTCGCAGACCCCTGTACTCCCGCCGAACGAGCGCCGCATCCTGCGGCTCGATGAAGTCGAAGCGAAGTCCGGCTTCAAACGCGCCCACATCTACAACCTGATGAAGAAGCGCCAGTTCCCTCAGGCGCTGCGCCTGGGCGTGCGCGCTGTCGGCTGGGATTCGATCGAAATCGACCAGTGGATCGCCGAGCGCCTCAACCACCGGACCTGACCCGCTCTCCCGCGGACTTCCCATTCCCAGCCGGAGAGCGCCATGCAGGTCGTGTCCATCATTTCAACGAAGGGCGGCGTCGGCAAGACCACGACGGCCGCCAACCTGGGCGGGCTCGCCGCGGACGCGGGCCTGCGCGTGCTGCTGCTCGATCTCGACGTGCAGCCCACCTTGTCCTCCTACTACGAACTGACCCAGCGCGCGCCGGGCGGCATCTATGAGCTGTTGGCCTTCAACGAGCGCGACCTTGGCCAGCTCGTGTCCCGCACGATCATCGCGGGCCTGGACCTGGTGCTGTCCGACGACCACCGGGGCGAGCTGAACACGTTGTTGCTGCATGCGCCGGATGGCCGCCTGCGGTTGCGGCATCTGCTGCCAGCACTTGCTCCCCTCTACGACCTGGTGCTGATCGACACCCAGGGCGCGCGTTCCGTGCTGCTGGAGATGGCGGTGCTCGCCTCCGATCTCGCGCTGTCGCCCGTCACGCCGGAGATCCTCGCGGCACGCGAGCTGCGGCGCGGCACCATGCAGTTGCTCGAAGACATTGCGCCGTACCGGCACCTGGGCATCGAACCGCCGCCGCTGCACTTGCTCATCAACCGCGTCCACCCGGTGTCCGCCAACGCACGGCTGATCCAGCAGGCCTTGCGCGACCTGTTCCAGGACAGCGCCGGCATCCGCGTGCTCGCCACCGACGTGCCGGCCATAGAAGCGTATCCACGTGCCGCAACGCGCGGCCTGCCGGTGCATCGGGTCGAGCACCGCCAGCCGCCCGGCAGAGTCGCCCCTGCCGCGCTCGACACGATGCGCGCGCTCGCCAGCGAGTTGTTCCCGCAATGGCAGGACCGACTGGCTCAAGTATCCGGCCGCCCGCAGCGACCTCTTGATCCTGGGAGGCCCCATGGCGAACGCACATGAGCTGGCCCGCGGCCACAAGCGGCTGCGCGCCCTGATCGAGTTCGCGGTCGGTGAGGGCTGGCACGTCAAGCGCACGCCGGGCGGGCACCTCAAGTTCACCAAGGCCGGCTGCGCGGCGATCTACACGAGTTCGACAGCGAGTGACCACCGGGCCGAATTGAACGCCCGTGCGCAGATCCGCCGCGCCGAGCGAGAGGCCCGCATGGCGCCGGCCGGCGGTCGTGGGGACTGCGAGGGGTGCGGCCATGGCTGACATGACCTCGCAGGACATGGCAGGCAAGCTGCTCGCGGCCGGCTTCGAGCGCAGCGGCCCAGCGGCTACGGCCTTGAGCGACCCGATCGCGGACACGCCCATGGTCGTGACGCTGGACCAGTTGCGGCCCTACGACCATGACCCGCGCATGAAGCGCAACCCGGCTTACGAGGAAATCAAGGCATCCATCCGCGAGCGCGGCCTGGACGCGGCGCCGGCCATCACGCGCAGGCCCGGCGAGGACCACTACATCATCCGCAACGGCGGCAACACGCGACTGGCGATCCTGCGCGAACTCTGGTCGGAGACCAAGGAAGAACGCTTCTTCCGCATATCGTGCCTGTTCCGACCATGGCCGGAGCGCGGTGAAATCGTCGCGCTGACCGGGCATCTTGCCGAGAACGAACTGCGCGGCGGCCTCACGTTCATCGAGCGCGCGCTCGGCGTCGAGAAAGCACGGGAGTTCTACGAGCAGGAGAGCGGCGCCGCCCTGAGCCAGTCGGAACTGGCCCGCCGCCTGGCGGCCGATGGCTTCCCCGTCCAGCGGTCGCACATCACCCGCATGGCCGACGCGGTGCGCTACCTGCTGCCCGCCATTCCCACTGTGCTCTATGGCGGCCTGGGGCGCCACCAGGTCGAGCGGCTGTCGGTCATGCGCACGGCCTGCAAACGCACCTGGGAGCACTACGCCAAGGACCGTTCGCTGCCGCTGGACTTCGACAGTTTCTTTCAGGAGGTGCTGGCGCAGTTCGACACGCAGGGCGACGAGTTCGCGCCGCAGCGCGTGCAAGACGAGCTGATCGGCCAGATGTCCGAGCTGCTGGGCATCGGCTACGACGTGCTGGCGCTGGACCTGACCGAATCGGAAAGCCGCCACCGGGCGCTGGTCAGTGACCCGACGCCACCTGCGGCGCAGCCGGCGTTGCCTTCGCCCACCGCCGGCACGCCGACTCCGCCGGGCGCAGCATCGTCCATCGCCACGCCTGCAGCGGCGGCCGGTCCTCCACCCGCCAGCCCTCCGGCGTCCGAGCCCACCTTGCGCCACGACGACACGGCGGTTGGCGAAGCGGCCACGGGAAGCCAGCCGGCCGCACCGGGCGATCTGCTTCGCGAGCACATCGTCTCGCCAGCACCGACGACAGAACGGCTCCAATCGATCCAGCGCATGGTCGCCGACCAGTTGGGCGATGCGCTGCCGCCCGACTTCTCGGCGAGCGTGCTGCAGTCCATCCCGGTGCAAGCCGGCGGACTCTATCCGATCTCCGACGTCTGGTACATCGACGCCGGCCTGGACACGCCCGATCGGCTGCGCATCCACATCGCGCAGTTCGCGCGCGAGATCGCCGGGGAGGCAGACCTGGACGAGTGCATCGAGGATCGCGCCGATGGCATCGGGTTTGCGTGCCGCGCCCGCGGCCAAGCCCCGTCGCCGCTCGGCCGCGCGGTGCTGACGCTGCTCACTTCCCTGACGGGTCAGCCCGTCGCCGAAGCGGGCCTGGACGGCGCGCAGCTCGCCGCCGACCTGCCGACCCTGTTGCACGGCCAGAGCCAAGGCCATGGCAGCGGCGCAAGGCGCTTGAGCGACACGGCGTTGGTCAAGCTCTTTCGGCTGCTGCGCCTCGCCCGGCGTCTGCTGGACCTGGAAGCCGGCACCACGGCGCCCGGGACGTGAGCGAGGGAGGCCGCATGTCCACATCGCATCCGCTCAACCAGGCCGTGATTGCCCAGGCGCTGTATGACCTTCGCAACGGCCAACTGCGCCGCTGCAAGGCCATGGGCTTCGGCGAGGCCGAGCTGGATGCGCTCAAGCACCCCGCGCTGATCAGCGTGCTGGCCAACGCCAGCGTCTCGTGGTGCTCGGTCACGGTCAACCGCGAAGTGCTGCAGCGCCTGCTCAACCAGGCACAGGACGTGGAGAAGGAAATCGCCACGGTCGATCGCATGCTGCGGCTGGGGGCCAGCACGGAGATGGTCAGCCGCTTCTATGGCCTGACCCATCAGGAAGTCGCCCTGCGGCGGGAGATCCTCGGCCTGCCCAAGCGCAAGGGGCGCCACCCCGTCCTGGACGAGACCCAGGACACCGAACTGTGGCGGCAATGGAAAGCCGTGACCAGCAGCAGGAACGTCGATCTGGAGGACGAGACCTCGATTCTCGATGCGGCCATGGACCTGGCCGAGGGCATGTCGCTGCCGCTCTCGGTGGTCTGGGCCGCGATCAGGAACTGGGTCGATCAGGGATTGGGCTAGGCCATGGCCGTGGACGACACCGCCCCACGAGCCCAGCGCCCTGGCCCCATCGCACTCGCCGACCTGTTCGACGCTGCGCTGAAGGACCTCGCGCCCAAGTCCAGCTCTGGCGCTCCCGCGTCCCTGCCTGCTCCAACGCCCACGCCTCCTACGTCCGGCGACGCCTTCCTGTTCAGTGGCAATCGGCACGAGAGCGTGCCGCGGCGGCTGTTCCTCGACCGCCGCCTGACACCGCTGGAGCGCAACGCCTGGCAGGTGTTCCGATTGATGCTCAACGACGATGGCGTCACGGCATTTCCCACCTATGAGCAGTTGCGCCCCTGGCTGGCGTCGATGCCCTGCGCAGGCCAGGCCTCCCATGAGACCGTGGCGCGGGCGCTGACGCTGCTGCGCCTGACGCGCTGGCTGAGCCTCGTGCGACGACGGCGCGACCCCAAGACCGGTCGCATCCTCGGCAACCTCTACGTCCTGCACGACGAACCGCTGACGCCGTTCGAGGCGATGCAACTCGACGC
Organism: Delftia sp. JD2; assembly: GCF_001682645.1. Lineage (NCBI taxonomy): Bacteria > Pseudomonadati > Pseudomonadota > Betaproteobacteria > Burkholderiales > Comamonadaceae > Delftia > Delftia sp. JD2. The sequence continues at coordinate 23,783 of NZ_LFJT01000073.1, read as the reverse complement.
CGACTACCTGGCCCTGGTCAGCCAGTCGCTGGGGCATTCGGCCAAGGCCGTCCAGGTGGTGGGACTCAACACCCTCCAGGAGATCGCGGACGACCCGATGCTGTCCGGACGCACCTTGCCGTCGCGGCTGCAAGTGCTCGCCGAGCGCCTGGCCGACCAGGGCATCACCGCCTCCGAAAGTTATCCACAGGAGGATGCGGTCCACGATTCCGAAGAAGGGCCCGCGAGCCTTCTTCGGAATGGCGATCGCCCATCTTCGGAATCCGAAGCAGGGCCGAAACCCGCGCCAGACGGCGCTCTTCGGAATCCGAAGCAGGACCGTACAGTACGTAGTAGTCGTATTGATGAAGTACGTACTACCGCGCAGGCGCGTGCGCTGGGCGACCTGCAATGGCCCAAGCGCTTCGCGGAACTGAAGGCGGAACAGCAGGCCGGAGCCAAGATGGCGTTGCAGCAGGTGGACGCTGCCCTGCGGCAGGCCGTGCTGGACGAATGGGCCGCACGGTGCGGCAAGCATGGCATCCGCAACCCCGCCGGTTATCTGTTCGGCATCATCCAGCGCGCCATGCGCGGCGAGTTCAATGCCTGGGCCAAGCAGACCGGCCCGGCACCGCCAACACCATCGGCGGCGCGAGCGCCACCAACCGAGCCGCCGCGCAACGTCGTGCCGCCCGAGGTGGCCCGGCAGCACATCGAGCGCCTGCGCGATCTGCTGCGCAAATCCTGAGCACAGGGCTTGTCAAAGCCGTGAAGTAGATCTCCATGGCGGTCGGCAGAAACGGTCCCCTGGGGACGGCTGTGCGGTGAAGCGCCGGGCGACGGCGCGACATGCTGCGCAAAACCTGAGTAGAGCGCATGCAAGACCATGAAGCAGACCTCCATGGCGCTCAACGGAACGGTCCCCTGGGGACGGCTGCGCGGCGAAGGATCGTGTCGAACGGCAGCGCGACGTGCGGTGCAGCACGCATACCGTCAACAACCGAGGACGGGAACGCCGATGTGAGTGCCCATCTGCGGAGCGGTCCCCAGGGGACCGTTGCGCGCTGCGCCGCCAGCGCGCACAGAACCGGGGGTCGGCTCATTTCGGTTTGTTGACTGACTGCCTTCCGCTGCATGCGGATGCTGGCGGCTCCCTGTCCACCAGCGAGCGATCACCATGGCAACCAGCAACGAACCATTGCAACTCAACCTCGGCTCCCTGCGCAGCGCGATGTCGCTGACGCTGCACACCCACCACGCCTCGCGCATCTGGCATGGCCGCGCCGCCGCCGAGGGGCGACCGGGCATCGTCGGCCTGAACGGCTACATCGCCGTCATGAACAAGATGAAGCGCGGCTCGGAGCAGGACGACCCATACAGCGACTGGTGGATGCTTCGCATCGAAGACAAGCTCGACCAGACCAGGACCACGCTGCAGACGCTGCGCGACCAGGTGGACCAGGCCCTGGCCGGCGTGCCCGCCGCGTTGACCCTGGGCGAGAACCTCAACGTGCAGCCCGTCAAGCTTCCGCTGTTCGTCAATGCGCAGTTGGGCTTTGCCGCCGTCTATCTCCTGGCCGACTACGACGACATCGCGCGCAAGCTGATCCTCGCCCACCACACCGCGCTGATCGATCGCTCGACGTTGGAGCGCTGGCTCAACGAAGGTGCCCACGCGCTGCGCAGCCTGTTCAGCCTGGCCCAGCAATACCGCTACTCGGGCTGCACCCGCGACGACTTCGCGGCCAAGAACGCCGCAGCTCGGGCAGCATTGGAGAAGTTCGGCGAACTGCCGCAGGACGTGCTCGAAGGCATGCGCCGCTCGAAGTTTGCGCCGCCCGTCGTGCGCCGTGGTCTGCAACAGCGTGGTGATAGCGCTGCCGCAGCCGCATCTCCCACCGACGAAGGCGCTGCCGCCGATTCGGCCGAGGCCAAGTCCACAGCCGCCGGCGAGGACGAACCGGCATGAGCGACCCGAACCGCGAACCGCGCTACTTCCGTCGTCTGGAACAGCCAGCCTTCATGCGGCTGGAACACGCGGCCTCTCTAAAAGGCCTTTTAAAGCCTTTTAAAGGTAAAGGGGACTTCGAGGCCTGGGCCAGCCAGTGCTTCGCCATGCGCGACGAGTTGATTGCCCTGGCGCAGCGACAGGTGCTGCCACAGGCGTGCGGGCATCCCTTCCACCTGCTTCCCGTCGAGCTGGCCCAGCAGACCACTGGCGCAGGCACGACCTTTCTTCGCTGGCGCAAGCACGATCGATCGGCCATGGGCGTGGCGTTGTGGCAGGAGCTGATGGCGAGCCCCAGCACGCCGGTCAACCTGCTGCACGACCTGCACGAGATCGAACTGCAGCGCGTCATGCTGAACATGCAGATCAGCCTGCTGCACACCCTGGGCAGGCAAGCACAGGAATGCGCCAGCAAGGCCGCGCAGGCGGACAACACCTACCTGCGCCGGCTCGCGTCCGTTCCTGCCGCAGTGCGCGATCGGTGATTGCGCCTGCCATCCGAGCACGCGCCCGAGCCCAACGAGGCACGGGTATTTCAACCACCACGGAGATTCCAACATGAGCACACAATTCATCGGCGAGGGCAACATCGGATCGCCTCCCGAGTACCGCGAATTCCCCAATGGCAACGACGATCCTCGCCGGTTGCTCCGGCTGAACGTGTACTTCGACAACCCCGTCCCCACCAAGGGCGGCGAGTTCGAGGACCGCGGCGGCTTCTGGGCGCCGGTGGAACTCTGGCACCACGACGCCGACCGCTGGCAGCAGCTCTACCAGAAGGGCATGCGGGTGCTGGTCGTCGGCCGCATGGAGCGCGACCCCTGGACGGACAACGAAGATCAGCCGCGTGAGACTTGGCAGGTCAACGCGCGCAGTGTCGGCATCCTGCCGTACCGCATCGAGTCTGTGGCCCTCAGCCCGAAGCCACAGGAGGCAGAGCCGAAGCCCCAGGCCACCCAGGAATCGACGGCGCCGAAAGAGACCAAGCGCAGGAAGTGATCGGGCATGGAGGGCGGCTGCCGCAGTGCTTCGCCGCCCTCCATGCGCTGCGAATTATCCCCAGGGGATAGCTCCACCAACGTCCACCGAGTTCCACGCGCGCTCCCGGAAATCGCGGCTCTCGGCCCGCACACTTCCGGCCACGCACCTTCCCCGCACTCGCCATTTCATCGGCGTGAAAGCGGTCGCTGCCGCATGCGGCTTGTTTGCTGCTGCCAGGGGCTGCGCTCGGCATCCTCGATCCCAGCAACTCCATGAACAACAGGAATCGGGATGGACGGATATGCGGCTGTTCTTGTGCGAGAAGCCCTCCCAGGGCAAAGACATTGGCCGGATTCTCGGCGCCACGCAGCGCGGTGAAGGCTGCCTCAACGGTTCCGGCGTCACGGTCACCTGGTGCATCGGCCATCTCGTGGAGGCGGCGCCGCCCGAGGCCTACGACGAGCAGCTCAAACGATGGTCCGTTGAGCAGTTGCCCATCATTCCCCAGCACTGGCGGGTCGAGGTCAAACCGAAGACCGCCACGCAATTCAAGGTCGTCAAGGCGCTCTTGGCGAAGGCGACTCACCTGGTTATCGCCACCGATGCCGACCGCGAGGGCGAATTGATCGCCCGCGAGATCGTGGAGCTTTGCGGCTACCGCGGCCCCATCGAACGCCTGTGGCTGTCGGCGCTCAACGATGCGTCCATTCGGGCGGCACTGGGCAAGCTGCGGCCTTCGGCCGAGACGCTTTCGATGTACCACTCGGCGCTGGCGCGCTCCCGTGCGGATTGGCTCGTGGGCATGAACCTGAGCCGGCTGTTCACGGTGCTGGGGCGACAGGCGGGTTACGACGGCGTGCTGTCGGTCGGCCGCGTACAGACCCCGACGCTCAAGCTCGTTGTGGACCGCGACCGCGAGATCGCGCGCTTCGTGTCCGTACCATACTGGGCCATCGCCGTGTCCCTGTTCGCAGGCGGTTCGACTTTCGCCGCGCAATGGGTTCCACCCGATGCGTGCACCGACGACGCAGGCCGCTGCCTGCGGCAGCCGGTCGCACAGCAGACCATGCAGCAGATCCGCGCTGCGGGCAGTGCCCACGTCGTGTCGGTGGAGACTGAGCGTGTCCGCGAAGGCCCGCCGCTGCCGTTCGACCTGGGCACCTTGCAGGAAGTGTGTTCCAAGCAGCTTGGGCTGGACGTGCAGGAAACCTTGGAGATTGCCCAAGCCCTGTACGAGACGCACAAGGCCACGACGTACCCCCGCTCGGACTCCGGCTACCTGCCCGAGAGCATGTTTGCCGAAGTGCCCACCGTTCTCGACAGCCTGCTCAAGACCGATCCCTCGCTGCGCTCGATCATGGGCCAGCTCGACCGCTCGCAGCGCTCGCGCGCCTGGAACGATGGCAAGGTCACGGCGCACCACGGCATCATCCCGACGCTCGAACCGGCGAAGCTCTCCGCCATGAGCGAGAAGGAACTGGCCGTGTACAGGCTCATCCGGTCGCATTACCTGGCGCAGTTCCTCCCTCACCACGAGTTCGACCGCACTGTGGCCAAGTTTTCGTGCGGGGGGCAGAACCTGGCGGCCACGGGCAAGCAGGTTGTCATCCCGGGTTGGCGCCAGGTGCTCGCCGAGCCGCAGGCCGAAGACGGTGATGGCGAGGGCGATACTGCGGTCCGCGCCCAGGTGCTGCCCGCGCTGCCGAAACTGTATGAGGGCCTGGCATGCCAGGTGGCCGACGTCGATCTCAAGGCACTCAAGACGCTGCCGCCCAAACCGTACACGCAAGGCGAGTTGGTCAAGTCCATGAAAGGCGTCGCCAAGCTGGTGTCCGATCCCCGCCTGAAGCAGAAGCTCAAGGATACGGTTGGCATCGGCACCGAAGCGACGCGGGCCAACATCATCGGCGGCCTGATCGCTCGCGGCTACCTCGTGAAGAAGGGGCGCGCCATCCGCGCCTCGGATGCGGCTTTCACTTTGATCGATGCCGTGCCTGCGGCGATTGCCGACCCTGGCACCACCGCCGTCTGGGAACAGGCGCTCGACATGATCGAGGCCGGACAGCTCACCCTGGACGTGTTCATCGGCAAGCAGGCCGCGTGGATTTCGCAGTTGATTGCGCAGTACGGCAGCGCCTCCCTGTCCATCAAGGTTCCCCAAGGGCCGGCATGCCCGCAGTGCGGCGCACCCACGCGCCAGCGCAGCGGCAAGAGCGGCCCGTTCTGGTCGTGCAGCCGCTACCCGGACTGCAAAGGCACGCTGCCAGTCGAATCCGGCAGCTCCAAGCGCGGCGCCTCGCGCCCGCGCCGTAGCGGCCGCAAAGGCTCCTGACCGCCCCCGTTCCCCGTGAGCCGTGCCCGCCTTCGGCGGCGTGGCCCCTGTCCCGCACTCCGCCGCATGCCCTGCGGGACGCCCAGCGCGCAACGCCTTCTTGATCCGTGTGCGCGTCCCGCCCAGCCGTCCCCGGCCGCGGGACCTGAAGGTAGCTTCTCTGCGAGCCGCACCACGCGCGTTCTGTTGATCTGCGTTTCTTCCGCCCTCTGCGAAGGGTCTCCCGGTGGCTTGCCAGGCTGCACGAGCCACCGGGAGACCCTTCGTGGTCAGCGGTAATCGGTGCCGGTGCCCGCCGGTGCAAAAACGGGCTCCCTTTGTGCGCGGATGTGCGCCAGACGATGCCGGCCCCAGCCACGACATGGGCCGGGTGTGATTGCTTGATGAGCAGACGGTTCTAGCGACGACCGGGCCTGCCAATCAGCCCACGGGTGGTTCCTCTTTTCTCCCGAGCCGAAGGCCGTTGGGCCTTCGGCGCCATTCTCCTGCCCATCAACGTCCCGGCCCGGCCATTGGCCTGGGCCACACGAACAGGAGAGACGACATGCACCCTCAACCTTGCGCACCGCTGCTGTACGGCAGACGGAGGTCGAGAACGGCATGCCCGCCTATCGCGCGGCCATCGCCAATGGTACGCTCGGCTGCAGCCGAGGCCGTAGCCCAAAGGCTGGACTACCTCTTTTGCAGAGGTAAACCTCGGGATGAACTGGGCGAAAACATGCCTTATGTGCCCGCCTTACGGCGAGCTGTTTCCGATGCTTCGCGCAGGATTTCCCGCCCCCCATTCGCTGCGATTGCGGCCACGATGACGCCCAGCACCAGATCCGGGATGTTCGACCCGAACCCCATCACCAGCACCCCGGACAGCACAATCGCACCATTGACGATGGAGTCGTTGCTGGTAAAGATCGCTGACGCCTTGAAGTTCACATCTTCCCCGCGATGGCGGCGCAGTAGTCTGAGGCACACTAGGTTCAAAGCCGCGTTCAGCGCGGCCATGGCCATCATGGCTGGGCCGACAGGCTCTTCCCCTCCAGCGAAGCGGCGTAGGACTTCCAACAGCAGCAGCGCGGCCAGGCCGATTAGCAAGAAACCCGACAAGCGGGCCGCGCCCACCTTGACCGTTGCCGCACGACCGACGGCATACAGGCTAACCGCATAGACCGACGCATCGGCGAGGTTGTCCAACCCGGCGCCCATCAGCGCCGTAGAGCCAGCCCAGATGCCAAGGGCAATGCCGGCGGCGGACTGCGTCAGGTTGATCAGCAACACAGTCAGAAGAATCTTTCGGTCCTTCGCATCGCTCGCATCTAGGCGGCCCAACTCGTCGTTTTCGTGATTTCTGTGGTTTTCAGCCATGCATTGTTCCTTCCAAATCGATGGATGCTGAAGCCTGTAGCGGCTGGAGAGTCAAGGCGCAGATGCAACGAACTTGCCACAGGGTCTTCCCGGACGCCCTTGACTCTACCGTAGCTAGAAGGTTTTCCAATCCAGTCAGAGCTTTAGGACAGAACAGATGAGCACCAATGCGCCCCCTTCATTGCGACTGTCATCCGGTATGGCTGCTATCCACTGATCCGTGGCGCCACTGCGGTTGTGCTCTTCGGCGAGCTCGCGACCGGCCGGCCGTCTTTTCCGACGGAGCTACTCACAGTGATCGTCGCGCTCGCTTGTGCCGCCTTGCTAGAGGGCGGGCGGCCTTTCCACTCCCCGTTGAGCCAGTAGCGGCGTTCCAAGCTGTGGTTGGCCGTCGGCGCATGGCTCGGCTTCTTGGTCGTGCATCTGGCCTTCCAGCACTCCAATCTGGGATACCGGGTCGGGCCGTTGGGATTGTTGATCGGGGTGGCTGAAGCCCATCGCTGGCATCACAAGCGTGAGCACGAAGACGCCCAAGTCAACTACGGCGATTTCTGGATGCCCGGGGGCCACTTGTTCAGCGCTTTCCGGTCGCAAAAGCACACGCTGGGCGCCAAAGAGTGACACTCAAGAAAGATGGACTTTCCAATGGACTACGGCCCGCAGCTTGTCTATCCCTTCCGGAGCCGGCCAGCAGCGGCAAACGCTTGCGCTGCTGGCTATACGATCTTGCCCACGTCGCATTCTTGCGCGAGTCGGGCCTTGCGGCTTCTTGCGAAGCGATCGCGAGTTGCGTGGCGTGCCCATGAGTCGGGCCGCGTCGTGGCGCACTGCTACCTTGGCCTGCACCTGCACCTGCGCAGCCACGCCGCGATGCTCGGTCTGGCCTGGAGAACCCGTAAGGTGGCGGAGATTGCGGCGCGCAGGTCGTCCGGCTCGCGCTGGCTCCTGTGGGCCACGCCCTCGGTCGCACGCCGTCTCAAAACGTCAGAACCGCGCGCTTTCGCATGATGGAGCGCGGCACGTGGCTCTCAGAACTGGACCCGATCACTTCCAGCACCGATGACACGCTCGAGCTTCAGGCGGGCTCGGCCAAGCTGTTGAGAATGCCGCACTCGCGCGAGGTTCGGGCGCTATCGCAGGAGCGTCGCAGATCCATTAACTCGCGCTCCAAGGCGCGCAATTCCTTCATCTTGGTCCGCACTTGCGCGATATGAGCGTCGACCAGCGCGTTCACCTCGCCGCAGCCCAACTCTGGCCGATCCCGTAAGTTCAGCAGTTGACGGATCTCATCCAGCGTCATGTCCTTCGCCCGGCAGCGGCGGATGAACAGCAAGCGCTGCAAATGGACTTCGTCATAGAGCCTGAAGTTGCCCTCGCTACGTGCAGGCTCGGGCAGCAAGCCTTCTGACTCGTAAAAGCGCACGGTCTGCACCAAGCAATCTGCCTTCTTGCCCAGTTCACCGATCCGCATCATGGTTGCTTCCTATAAAAAACTTGACTCTATATCTACTAGAGGTTTTCTAATGATGGCATCCGGGGAAAACCTTGTCAATGAAGAGCGATCTATGAACAAAGAACCTTCCAGCCCATGCGCCTACTCCGGCGGCAATGGCCAACAGACGGCGTGCGCCAGTGAGCAGGCCAGCACTGAAACCACCGTTTTCCACGTGAGCAACATGGATTGCCGCAATGAGGAAGCACTGGTGCGGCGAACGCTGGAGGGCATGCCCGGTGTCGAGCGGCTCCTGTTCGATCTTCCGCAGCGTTTGTTGACCATTTCGCACCGCGAAGTCTCGGCCGATGCCTTGGAGCAAGCGCTGAATTCGGTGGGCATGGAGGCTCAGGCTGTCCGAGACGCCGCCGTGTCGACCACCTACCGCATCGAGAACATGGACTGCCCGAGCGAGGAGAAACTCATCCGCTCGCACCTCGGGGCAGTCGAGGGAATTCAGGACCTCGACTTCGACCTCGCTGAGCGCACCCTGTCGGTGAAACACCTCGCTCAGGCACGCGCGCAGATGGAGCAGGTCCTGGCCTCGATCGGCATGCGCGCCAAGGAGCAGACCTTCGGCCACACGGGGCCGATCGAAGCCGCGGCTGTGATCCCATCCTCGGCCCTGCAGCAGCAACCAACCGCTGCCGTTTCCGCGCCGCCGATCGGCGAGCGGGTGACGTACCGGATCGAGAACATGGATTGCCCGACGGAAGAAGCGCTGATCCGCGACCGGCTGGGCAAGCTGCCGGGTGTGACCGCGCTCGACTTCAATCTGATGCAGCGTGTGCTGGGAGTCCAGCACACGCTGGCGACCTCAGCGCCGATCGAGAAGGCGCTTGCTTCCATTGGAATGCAGGCTGCGCGGCAGGACATGCAGACAGCCACCACGGTACTTCGCATCGCGAAGATGGACTGTCCGACCGAGGAAAGTCTGATCCGCGGCAAGCTGCAAGGCATGCCGGGCGTGCAGGGAATGGATTTCAACCTGATGCAGCGCACGCTCACGGTTCGGCACACACCCGACGCGATCGAGCCGGCAGTCGAAGCCATCGAATCGCTGGGCATGGAAGCCGAGGTCCAGAGGACTGATGAGCCGCGCGATGCCCCGGTGGCCGCGCACAAGACCAATTGGTGGCCGATGGCGGTTTCGGGCGTTGCGGCGGTGGCCGCCGAAGGCGTGTACTGGGTCAACGACGGCAATCATTGGGCCGTGATCGTGCTGGCACTGGTTTCGATCTTCACCGGCGGCCTCAGCACCTACAAGAAGGGCTGGATCGCGCTGAAGAACCTCAACCTGAACATGAACGCCCTGATGGCCATCGCGGTCACCGGCGGCATGGCGATCGGCCACTGGCCGGAGGCCGCCATGGTCATGTTCCTGTTCGCGTTGGCGGAAGTGATCGAGGCGAAGTCGCTGGACCGCGCCCGCAACGCCATTCGGGGGCTGATGGACTTGGCGCCCGAGACCGCGACCGTGCGGCAGGCCGATGGCTCATGGACAGAGCTGCCGGCCAAGGAGGTCGCAAAGGGCGCGGTGGTCCGCGTGCGTCCTGGCGAGCGCATCGCACTGGACGGCCTGATCACCTCGGGTCGATCGGCCATCAACCAGGCGCCCATCACCGGCGAGAGCCTGCCCGTCGAGAAGGCCGAAGGTGACCAGGTCTTCGCCGGAACCATCAATGAGACCGGCTCTTTCGAATACAAGGTGACCGCAGGCGCCAGCGACTCGACGCTCGCGCGCATCATCCATGCCGTGGAGTCCGCGCAGGGCAGCCGTGCGCCCACGCAGCGCTTCGTCGACCAGTTCGCCCGCGTCTACACGCCGGCGGTGTTCGCGGTGTCCGTGCTGGTTGCCGTCGTGCCGCCGCTCGCCTTCGGCGGCGCATGGTTTGACTGGGTCTACAAGGCCCTGGTACTGCTGGTGATCGCCTGCCCCTGCGCTCTGGTCATCTCCACGCCGGTCACCATCGTCAGCGGCTTGGCCGCTGCCGCCCGACGCGGCATCCTGATCAAGGGTGGCGTCTACCTGGAGGGCGGGCGCAAGCTCAAGGCGTTGGCCCTGGACAAGACCGGCACACTCACACATGGCAAGCCCGAGCAGACCGACTTCGTGCCGCTGATCGGCGAGGCGCAGGAAGTTGCCGCCTGGGCCGCAAGCCTCGCGGCACGCTCGGACCATCCTGTGTCTCAGGCCATCGCCCGCAAGGCGAACCGTGACGGCATCGCGCTGCACGAGGTCGACGACTTCGCGGCGCTGCCTGGCCGCGGCGTGCGCGGCCGCGTCGCCGGGCGCATGTTGCACATGGGCAACCACAGGCTCGCCCAGGAGCTGGGCCTGAGCGAAGCGACGCTCCAGGCTCGGCTGGAGACCCTGGAGCGCCAAGGCAAGACAGCGATCCTGCTGATGGACGATGCGACCGTGCTCGGCATTTTTGCAGTGGCCGACACCGTGAAGGAAACCAGCCGTGAGGCGGTGGCCGACCTGCAGGCGCTGGGTGTGCGCACGCTGATGCTGACGGGGGACAACCAGCACACGGCCGCGGCCATCGCTGCCCAGGTCGGAATCTCTGAAGCCCGTGGTGACCAACTGCCCGAAGACAAGCTCAAGACCATCGAAAGCCTGGTCGGCGGCGAGGGCCAGGTGGGCATGGTGGGCGACGGCATCAACGATTCGCCCGCGCTCGCCCGTGCCGACATCGGCTTCGCCATGGGCGCGGCCGGCACCGACACCGCGATCGAAACAGCCGACGTCGCCCTGATGGACGACGACCTGCGCAAGATCCCCGCCTTCATCCGGCTGTCGCGTAGCACTGCGGCGATCCTCACGCAGAACATCGTTCTGGCCCTTGGCATCAAGGCGGTGTTCCTTGCGTTGACGTTCACAGGGCATGCCACCATGTGGATGGCTGTGTTCGCTGACATGGGGGCAAGTCTTTTGGTTGTCGTCAATGGGCTGCGCCTCCTGAAGTTCAAGGCGGCATGAACAATGGATGAACCATCTCTTCGCAAGACGCAGTGGTACTCACTCGCGATCGTTATATTCGCCGGCGATCAGGCAGCTAAGAGCTACATTGACGCGACAACTCCCTTGGGTTGGTCGCACGAGGTGGCGTCATTCTTCAACCTAGTTCACGCTCTCAATCCCGGCGCGGCGTTCAGCTTCCTTGCTGGCGCGGGCGGCTGGCAGCGGTGGTTTTTTCTGGCGATCGCGTTCGCAATATCGGCATGGCTCGCATGGCTGCTCTCCCGGCCGCTGCGCAAAACGGAAGGCCTTTCGTACAGCCTCATTCTGGGCGGCGCATTGGGCAACGCGTTCGACCGCGCCACGCGCGGGCACGTTATCGACTACATCGACTTTCACCTGCACGGCTGGCACTGGCCCGCCTTCAACATCGCTGACATGGCCATCGTGGGCGGGGCGATCGCGCTGGTGGCCCAGTCGTTCATGAGCGTGGAGAACCCGGCCGCCACAAAGGAGTCCCAGTGACATTGGGACGATCCGGAAATTCGCAATGCACACGGTGCAGGACACCAATCTGAAGAGAACGGCCCCCAGCATGAGCGGCCGCGGCTTGGCCCTCATGCTAGCGCCCACCGCCGCTTTTGCTGCAACGCCCTGTTGCGATGGCGGCGATTGCTGCAACGACGTCGCAATGCCTTGCTGTGAATAAACAGCACGCAAGCCAGTTGACCTGGCAATTATGAAAGTCCATCACGGCGATGCTGGCCTTTTTCGTTCCAATGAGCCGTCACGGAGAGGTGATGATGAAGCTATGCCGGGATCCTGCAAGCTTTAGGACGGTCTTCTTTACCGCATAGCGATATGCTGATGTCACCCGTTCGCCTCGCCTGGCAAGTACAAGTAGTTCGTCGCGGTTTTCTGGCCGTGTCCGCCCGCTTCGCTGGCCCTTTTGCCCCAAACAAGCGCAATCATGCCTGCGTTACCACCAAAGTTCGCCCCCGCCAGTTGCTGTTCCTAAAGGGCATCAAGCTCAACGCCATCGCCGACCGGCCAGCGTATTTCGCATCGCTGCGTGCCCGTCGGGGCCAGCCCATCGTCATCCTCGCAGAGCTGGGACCGGACGAGGCATTCGCCCTGTGGAAGCAGCATGTACTGGGCGACAGGCCTCGCTGACCCAGTTTCGCCTCATCCTCCTGACAGCCCCGCACTTATTGCGGGGCTTTCTTTTTTCCGCGTTCGCCAATCGGGGCTGTTGCAAATGCCGATTTCCGGCTGACGCGGCTCGCCTCGCGCATGAAGCTGCCCGCATGTGTCGCTGATTCGTCAGCACCATGCCAGCAGCCAGAGTTTCCAGGCTGCCGCGGATTCTTTCCGCGCTACCCGCCAGTCCGCCATCGCATCGAGTCTGCGGACGCGCGTCACCCGTGACGCCGATGCTTTTTTCTCAACCGCGTGCGGGAGCTGCCATCCCGTGAGGGACGAGGCCCCGCTTTTTCCAAGGAGCCCGTCCATGTCCCAGCAAGCCTCTTTCGGCCAGTTGGCCTTGATCCATTGCGGCAAGTTCCTGCCGCTCGAAATCCTGCATAGCGCCGCCGGCCACTACATCGGCACGCGCGATACAGAAGGTCCCGTTTCGCGGGAATCCTGCCAGTACTTCCGCAGCTATGCCGCGGCTCAACGTGCCCTCGAAAGAGGCGGCTGGTCCCAGCTCGCCACACCCTGATCCAACTGGAGGAACCACGTCATGAACCAGCTTTTGCCCCAGGAAGTCGTCGATCAGATCATGCGGGAAGAGCAGCATTTCGCCGCCGCGCCCCAAGCCTTCTTCGAGGTCTGGAAGCGCGGCGTCGAGATCGCAGGCCCGCAATGGTTTGGCGACGGCACGCGCGAAGGCCTGAACCAGGCAAAGAGCAAGTGGGATCTGCGTCCCGACATGCTGCGTGCCAACGACGCACTCGGCGTCCTGAGCAGCGGGGAACGCATGTTCCTGTCCGCCATGTTCAGCTTCTACAACGCGCGCGAGGGCGGTGCCATGCTCAAGCGCTGCCACTTCCAAGGACTGTCGGACTTCGATGGTCTCGATCTGCAACGCCGCAAGGTCATCGCCGATCTGTTGGTGAACTACAGCGGTTGGTGAGCCGGTCTGCGGCATACCACCGTCTTTTTGTTCACTGCCCATGAGGGACATGCGTCCACGCGGCCATGTCCCTCGATTTTTCTTCCGTCAGCCTGCGCCGATTGGCCCAAAGCCCTCGATCAGTGCCGCCTGACGCTTTTTCCACTTTCAACCCACCGGGGTTCAATTCCCGGTGGCGGGAATTGGCTCCATTATTCAATCTGGAGAAATTCCATGACCCAGAATCCCAATCCCTTTGTACGCGGCTACTGGAATCTGAGAGTCGTCCGAACGCTGTGCATCTGCTACGGGGACGGAAGCCCGCATGTCTGGCGATCCATCCACACGAGCCAAGCGCATCTTTCCGACAACGACCTGATCTCATCGCCTTGCATCGTCACCAGCGACTTCGCGTTGATCAAAAGCGGCACTGACGCCATCAGCGACGAGCTGATTGCTGAATGTGATGCTGTTGAAGGCATCAACGGCGAAGGCGTGGTGGGCGCCGTGGTCTATGCCATCCATGGCGACGACCTCGACGGCCGCCCGGTCCATGTCGGTGATACCTATTCGGCCGAAGCCGCGCGAGACGTGGTGCAGCGGTTGAGTTTCGAGACCGGCTATTACAGCCGGTGCTGGGAAGTCAGCAGCGCGCACATCTGCCAGGAAACCGGCCAGTACCTCGCCAACCTGGCAGACCTCGCCACGCCGGAGGCTTTTCTGTTCATCGCCTTTCGGGTTCCGTACAGCCCGGCGATTGGCGTCAAGCTGATCTCCACGCCCTGGACAGACAAGAACCTGGAATATGCCGAGGGCATCAGTGCTGAGCAGCTTCGACAGGAGCACCGCGACAAGGGCATGCCTGACGACCTGGCGAACATCCTTGAACTGGCCGGCCAGGCAGATGTGCGCATCCTCATCCTCGATGCCGACGCACCCGCGCTACTGGGCTTGCCACTGGCCGAGACCTAGCAGACACGCGACGCGCAAGCCTTCCCCTTTATCCCCCATATGCCAGCCCGCCTCCCACCAGGAGCCGGGCTGGTTCAATTCCATAGGAGCAATCTCATGTTCCCCGATCTCATCTTGCCCACGCCCGACTTCGAGAATCAGCTTGGAGCCTGCGTCAACGCCATGAGCCAGGACGACGCCATCGGCCAGATCCTGGTGTTCGAGCGCATGAGCGGTACGCTGCACATGCGCCATATCGACAGCGCCGATCTGGTGGACACCGACATTGACGACTACGAAATGGTCGTATTCGACGGTGGCAACACAAGCGGCGACACGTGGAAGCACGTGTTCTTCCCGCGTCAGCGAGAACACTACTTCGTGTACGAAGCCTGACCCCCAAGCCCCTTTCGAGGGGCTTTTTCTCGCCCGCAGCGCTGGAAAGCGGGTGCGATGGGGTGCCGTTTCCTGCAAGCGGGCCGCTTACTCCCGGGCCATTCTTGCCCCATGTTCGTCGGCGTTGCCGACACATGCCCAGGCAGCCAAGACCTTCAAGGCTGCAAGCACGGGAAGCCGTGCTGGTCGATGTTTTCCACGGACGTACCGCGTCCATCCACACCACCCACAAGGGACCTCTCCCTTGCGGGCGGGGAATCCCTTGTTTCTTCCTCAAGGAGATTCCCATGGACCGTTCCCTCATCAAATCCATGATGCCTTCGCTAGTCGCAGGCCACGTGCCCCGCAACGTGCGGTCGTTCAAGTACCGCGTGTTCGACGATCAGCCGCAATCTTCGACATTGGGCTTCGCCGTCGACCCCCAGCCCTTCGACGGGAAGGTAGTCGCCATCACCGACGATGCCATCGTCGTCAAGCTCAAGCCGAGCGAGTTCGCTGTGCTCGATTCCAAGCTGGTGACCACCGTCCCCGACGAAGGCGCCAAGGTGCATGTCCAACCCTACGCACGGCGCCGTTTCGATGGGCTGCGGGCGGACACGCCGGAAGAGCGCACCGAGATGACGTCCGACGGCATTCCCTACACCGTCAAGACGCACATCCTCGGCTCCGCGCCGGCCAAGCTGCCCATTCCCGAGCCGCAGTGCATGGAGCTGGGTCAGCTCATCCAGCAGTTGGAGGAAATGCCGGCGCCCGATGGCTTCCGGCGCATCACCCACATGCTGGTCGATGCGGGTGCCCGGGATTTCACCTGGGTCGATCCGACGCCGTCCAAGATCATCGAGACGCCTCCGGCGATCAGCTTCACGGTCTCGACCGCGAAGTTCGAGGGCCGGGTGACGGTGCTGTACGACCGAGGCGGCGACACCTACGTGGTGGAGCTGCATCGCGACGGCGAATTGGTCGATCGGCATGACGAGGTGTATTTCGACATGCTCGGCGAAGTGCTGGAGCGACTCATCGACGACGGACGTTGGCGCCTGATCGATGTGAGCGTGATCGACGCCAAGGCTACCCGGCAGCGCCAGGCGGTGCCGGCATGACGCCGGAAACTGAATCCTGCCGGTTCTACGGCTGACCCGTGGGTCCCGCCACGAAGTTTCGCCCATGGGCCATGTGCCCACAGGCCCTCCATCCATGCGGATGGAGGGCCTTTTCTCTATTCCACATAGGAGATTTCAACCATGTCACTGCGATTCAAAGGCTCCGACCTGCGCCCCGTGCTGACCGAGGCCATCGCCAGCCAATGCCGCGTCATCCTGGTCAAGGACCAGGGCGTGTACTTCCTCGCCGAGCAGGGAGAGCGCCGCCCGGATGGGCGTGTGAAGCTGCTGGCCTATGCCGTCGGCTGCAACCCGGATACCGACCCGTTCGACGACTGGTGGGAACTGGCGCGCGCCGAACTGGGCGGCGACGACTTCGGGGAGTACTTCGACCCGAAGGACGGCGTATTCACGCGCATCCTGCACACCGAAGACGACCTGATGCTGTCGGCCACCGCCACACATCTGTCGCTGGAGGTGGTGCCTCCCGCATAGCGCGGCAACCGCCACTCGACTCTCGCAGCCCCCCACACCGGGGGCTTTCTTTTGCGCTGAGCCGGGCTGCGTGGACAAAGGGAAACGCGCGGATGCCAATTGATTGCTGTCGCGCGCGCGAGGCCCGGCCATGCTGACCCCATGCCTGCTGACGCTGTCAGCGACATGCCAGGCAACCATCGGTCTTCGAGGTTGCGGCGCAGTTTCCACTGCGTGACCGAGCCAGCTCGCACCGCATCCATCCGCGAGCGGCCACCAGTCCCTGGTGGCGGATGCTTTCGCCTTATCAACCCACCGCGGGGTTACGCACCTTTCCCCGCATGCGTGGGCTCGGTGTGTCTCCGCTTTTCCCTATGGAGATTCACCATGAACACCACTTCCAACGAGAAATCGTATTTCGACCTCCACACCTCGGGCATCGGCTACCTCCAGCGTGTCCGTGAGGTGCCCGTCAGGGGCGGCCGCCGTGCGCAGCCCTTCCTGGCCTGCACCATCGCCGCGCTGGTCGGCCCCGCCAGGGACCCGAGCTACCGCTACTTCGACGTCAAGGTCTCGGGTGCCGAGGCCAAGAAGCTCGTTCAGCGCTACATCGGCGTTGACGATTCCAAGCAGCGACCGCTGGTGCGCTTTCGCCTCGGCGACCTCTGGGGCGATGCCTACATCCGCGACAAGGGCGAACAGAAAGGCCAGGCCGCCGCATCCCTCAAGGCGCGACTGCTCAAGGCCGAGCTGATCGAGCGGGCCGAACTGGCTTCGATCGAGCAGCACGAGTTGATCACCCGTGGCATCGGCTACCTCAACCGTCCGAAGGACGTCACCCCCAAGGATGGTGACCCGTTCCTGTCGTGCTCCATCGCCGCGCTGGCCGGACCTGTCGATGAACCGGAATATCGGTACTTCGACACGATCGTCGCCACCCCTGAAGCCGAGCATCTGGTTCGCCGATGCGTGCAGGCCATCGAGGGGGATCGCAAGGTGCTGATCGCCTTTCGTCTGAACGACATGAAGATCGATCCGTACATCCGCACCAAGGGCGAGCACGCTGGGGAACCGGCCGCAAGCCTGGAATCGACGCTGGTCCACATCGGTCTGATCAAGATCGACGGCACCCAGGTCTATCCGACGAGCCAGGCGCATGCCGAGGCAGCGCCAGCGGAGGACGCACCCGCGTCCGAAGCCGCCAACGCCATCGACACTGCCGCCGACGCCGTTTCCTACCAATCTGCCGAGCCCGCCGAGCGCGAGCCCGAATGTGCAGTCGAGGAGCAGGAGCCGGCATTGGCTGCTTCGTTCTGATCCGGCACGGCCCCTCACGGGGCCTTGCCTTTTTCCTATTCGTCCAAGGAGAACCATCATGGCAGCCACATCGGCACCTACGAGATCAGCCCTACCCATCGTCGTCCCGGGCCAGCTCACGTTGCGGACCATCCGGGGCAAGAACGGCCCGTTCACGGTTGGGCGCCTTTCTACCCCCATCGGCGAGTTCGCGGTTAAAGACGCGGAGTTGGAGCAGTACCCCGAAGGAAAGTACGACGGGGATTTCGTCATTCGCTACATCTTCGCGAAGTCCTATCCGGTCGCGGGCGGCGCGCGGTTTGAAGTGCGCGCAAACCTCGACGGCATGACGCTCAACGGCATCGACAAACTGAGTCGTGATGAGGCCCGCAGCTTCGCCACCCAGGAAGTCGATCCACTCGATGAAGAGCTGGGGACGCAGCCTGCGGAAACGCCGGCCAAGCCCGCCAAGGCCTCCAGACCCGCCAAGCCCGCACCCGTGCAGGCCTCGGCGGACCCGCTGGTCGATACCACGCCCTTCGGTGTGGATGCACCGACGCCCGCTGCGGCGGCTGCCCCTGGCAGCACCGAAGAGGGCGACGTTGCTTTGTTCGGCTTGCTCTGGCCGCTGGGCGATTCCGTGAAATTGGATTCGACCATCGACCGCCGCGCCCTGCGCGCGCAGATCGCCCGCCTGGGCGATCTGGGCTACGCGCTGGACTTCAAAACGCAGGAGTGGAGCCGCCAGGCCGAACTGCAACCTGCGTGATCGCAGACACCGCATGCGCGGTGTTCTTCATCCACCCGCCGGGGCTCTTTCCCTATGCGGGGAGGCCCCCGGCTTTCTTCTGGAGGTCTCCATCATGTCCACCATCGATTGCGATACACCCCGTTCTTCGCTGGGTGAACCCGCGTGGCGAGCTGTTTGCAAGACAGCCGCCGAGCACGCCCAGCGTGGTTGTGGCCTGTCCTGGGACCACTGGGTCACGCTTTTCAGTTCGGAGATCGACGCGCAAGCCAGTCGATTGCCGGAAGAGCAACGCGCACAGGCGCTGCAGATCGCACAGGAATGGGGCTACGCCACACCGGCCGAAAGGCAGGAAACCCAGGACTGGAACGCCGAAAACGGCTACTGCTCGCACGGAATCGAACTGGGTTATTGCCCGTCCGGTTGCGATTCGGACTATTGAGGTCCGGCACACGTCATCGCCGCTTGCGCGGCTTTTCTCCACCCCTTGGGGCAGCACCTGCCTCAGGGGCGGTGCTGTTTCCGATTCACCGAGGACATCACCATGAGTCGGCACTACTTCGACACCGTTCACAAGGGCTTTCCCATCACCGTCGTACTGGGCTGGGACCGGCCGGCAAATTACTTCTTCCTATTCATCGAAAAGCCGGCCGAGCTGATCGACGATACCGCGAAGGTCGAGAGCGACGACTTCTTGTACAGCAACCTGCACGAGAGCGACCCGTTCAACCACTACCTGGACTACTACCGAGTGGTCCTGCGCCATTTCCACATCGACGTGCCCGAAAGCATGTTCACCGAAGTCCAACAGGACTGCGAGGGCAACATTGGCAACCGTGTAGTCAAGCATCAGGCCGACGGCTCGTTCACCGAACAGACGTTCTGAACGCCCAAGCGGATCGAACACCTTATCCGCATTCCTTCATCCCTAACGGGGCATTCGCTGCCCCTGCGGGCGGTGCTGCCCCTCATTTCATCGAGGACACCACCATGCACGCACACACTTCATCCACCACGCTGTTCCACATCGACGAATGCCCGGACGTTATGGCCGACGCTTGCGTCGGCGATGACCAGGGCAACCTGATCTTCCTGTCCATCTGGGCGCGCGACACCGCCGTCCAGCAGTTCCTTGCCCGCCTGACCCTCGGGCGCGACGAGCAGGGACTGGACCAGTTCCACATCATCACCGACGAGGGCGGCAGCGTCCCGGTGTTCATCGGCAACGTCGATCGTCTGGAGAAGCGCATCACGCGCGCTTACCGACGCACGCTGTTCGGTTCGCTGTCCAACGTGTGGCTGTTCGACCGGCGCTGCGTCAAGCCCGATAGGGCCAACGCCAGCGCATTGGCACTGCTGCCACGCGACAGCGCCCACCGGCTCGACCGCTTGTGGACGTTGGTGCGGGATACCTGCCCGTTACCGCTACTCGACCACTGGCGCGAGACCGTGCTGGAACTGCTGCAAAGCCGCGAGATGCTGGCCCGCCTTCCGTTCGCCCTCGGGCCGCTGGAAGGCCATCGGCTCGCCATCGACGTGCCGGCGCTGAGCTTGGCGCTGGGCTCCCTGATCCGCAGTGACGCGCTCACCGCCTATCCCTATCCGGCCAAGATTTGGACGCCGGAAGCGGTAGCGGCTTGACCCACCCTCGGAGGCACGCCTTGGCGTGCTTCCGTCATTCATCCCCGCCAACCAGGAGACTTCCATGGCTCTCATGTTCCCGCGGCTCGCCCGCAATTTCGCCAAAAATGGGTACTACCCGACCGACGAACCCACGCTCGAAAGAGCCCTCAACGCACTGATGCCCAGCGACGGGCCGATGTGCATCCTCGATCCCTGCGCCGGTGAAGGCGTGGCAATCGCCGAAGCCTCTCATGCCCTCGGGCGCGAACAGGCCAAGGCGTTCGCCGTCGAATTCGACGCCGAGCGGGCGCGCCATGCCCGCGGCCTGGTCGATCACTGCCTGCACGCGGACCTGATGGACACGATGATCTCCAAGCAGTCCTTCGGACTACTGTGGCTGAATCCACCGTATGGCGACCTGTCCAAGGACGTCAACGGCAACATCGGCTATCAGGGCCAGGGCCGTGCCCGCCTCGAAAAGCTGTTCTATCAGCGTTCGCTGTCGCTGTTGCAATACGGCGGCGTGCTGGTCTTCATCGTCCCCGGCTACGTGCTCGACGCGGAGCTGGTCGGCTGGTTGACGCGCCACTACACCGATCTGCGTATCTACCGAGCGGTGGAAACGCAGTTCAAGCAGGTGGTGATCTTCGGCCGCCGGGTCCGTCAGCGGGAGCTGGCACCCGATGGCGTCAAGGCCGTGCGCAATCTGCTGCTGCAGGTTGGGCTTGGCGAAGTCGAAGCCGAGGAACTGCCGAGCGAATGGCCGTTCCTGCCGTACATCGTCCCCGCCAGTCCGGCCGAGCCGGAGCATTTCTTCCGCGTGACGATGGAGCCCGAACAGTTCGCCGACGAGGTTGGCCGGCTGCAAGGCCTTTGGCCGTCGCTGGACACGCACTTGGGGACCGCGCAGCAGTCGCTGCGTCCACCGGCGCGGGCCTTGTCCCACTGGCATCTCGCCCTGGCTCTGGCCGCGGGCGCGATCTCCGGCGTCGTGCGCTCCCAGACGGGGCGCGTGCTCGTCGTCAAAGGTGACACCCACAAGGACAAGACGCTCCAGCGGGAATTCACCGAACGCGAAGACGGCTCCATCGCCGAGACACGCATCCTCACCGACAAGTTCGTGCCTGTCATCCGCGCGTGGGACATGACGCCTGGCTCCCCGACACGGGGCGAGGTGTTGACCATTCGCTGATCCACCGGACGCGCTGCCGTCCTGCTGTACCAACTCGAAGGAGAAACACCATGATCCCCAATCCGTTCAAGCGGCCTGCGCCGCACAAGCAACCGTTGTTCACACCGAGTACGTTGAAGTTGAGCGAGAAGGTGCATTGGCTGGCCCGGCGAGGCCTGATTGACCCCTTGGCCTATGTCCAGCGCCATGGGCGCGGGGACTGGGGCGAGATCGATGAGGCCACCCGCCAAGCGAACGACGTGGCGATCCAACAGGACAACCTGATGATTTCGCAGTTCAGGATCACGCCGGACCTGGCGCTGATCGTCAAGACCAGCGAAGACCACCAGACCACGGTGGTCCAGCTTCCCGAAGAGCGGGACCTGATCTGAGGCCCCACATCGTCATCTTCATCCACCTGACGGAGCCACTTCACTCCGGCAGGGGTGTCGTGGCCCAATGAACCATCAAGGAGGAGCCCATGGCATCGCATCGTATCGAAACCTACTGCCACAGGCTGACGTTCCCCATTGGGGCGCTCATCTTCAGCAGAGGTATCAACCGCCTGTTCAACGCGGGTCGCCTGGACCCGATTCCGTACTTCAGACGGCACGCCCGCGGCGACTGGGGCGACGTCACCGCCCAGCAATGGGGGAGGCCAACAGCTCTGCGCTTCAATCAGGCGCGCCGCTGGAATCGCACTACGTGATCCACCCGGGACTCGCCATTCGCATCATCACCGATACGGGGCGCAGCATCACCGCCATCGTGCTGCCGTCCGAGGACTGAGCACGGTTCACCCGCGGGCCACCCAGGCCAGCATCTTCAACCACCTTCGGCCACGCGCCGATTCTCCTCCCACCACGGGGCATGCCATTGCCCCGCTGGGGGTGGTGCATGCCCCATTTTTCTTTGGAGCATCACCATGTCCCTCGATCTCGAAACCACTGCCGCTGAAGCCACGCCCGTGCAGGGCGAACTGCTGGACGCGGAATCCAACCCTCTGACCCTGAGCCTTCAGGATTTCGTCGGCGAGTTCGGCGACGAACTGCTCGACGCCCTCAACAGCGCCAACCCGCCGGTCTATACCGGCCAACCGCAGGCGCACCGGCAACTCGTCGTCGCCAGCCTCAAGCGCAAGCTGTTCCCAGCACAGGCCGAAGTCGTCCACGCCGCCGCCGAGCTGCTGATCGACCGTGGCGAACGCGCCGCGATCGTCAATGGCGAGATGGGCTGCGGTAAGACGACCGTCGGCATCGCCGCGGCCGCCGTGCTCAACGCCGAAGGCTACCGCCGCACTCTGGTCCTGTCGCCACCGCACCTGGTTTACAAGTGGCGGCGGGAGATCCAGGAGACGGTGGCCGGCGCCAAGGTATGGGTGCTCAATGGGCCGGATACGCTCGTCAAACTCATCAAGCTGCGTGAGCAGTTGGGTGTGCAGCCCACGGGCCAGGAGTTCTTCGTCCTGGGGCGCGTCAGGATGCGGATGGGTTTCCACTGGAAGCCTGTCTTCACCACGCGACGCACCCGCCACGGCGACGTGGCGGCTTGCCCGGACTGCGGCACGGTTATCACCGACCTCGACGGCGAGCCGGTCAACCCGGTCGCTCTCCAAGCCGATGAGTACCGCAGGAAGTGCAGCCATTGCGCCGCGCCCCTGTGGACGCTGATCCGCCCGCGCAGCCTGTCCGGCAGCGATCAATCCTCGGCCGTGCTCAAAGCCTTGAAGCGCATTCCGACGATCGGGGAAGTCACCGCGCAGAAGCTGATGCAGAAGTTCGGGGACGGGTTCCTGGCATCGATGCTCGGCGACAACATCCACGAGTTCATCAACTTGATGGACGGCAACGGCGAGCTGGTGTTTTCTGACCGTCAGGCCACGCGCATGGAACGTGCGATGGCCAACATGGAGTTCGGCTTCGGCGAGGGCGGCTACCAACCGTCCGAGTTCATCAAGAGGTACCTGCCGCAAGGCACGTTCGACCTGCTGATCGCCGACGAGGCCCATGAGTACAAGAACGGCGGCAGTGCCCAAGGCCAGGCCATGGGCGTGCTGGCGGCGAAGGCTCGCAAGACCTTGCTGCTGACTGGCACGCTGATGGGCGGCTATGGGGACGACCTGTTCTATCTGCTGTTCCGAGCCCTGCCTGGGCGGATGATCGAAGACGGCTACCGCCCGACCACGAGCGGCAGCATGACCTCGGCTGCGATGGCGTTCATGCGCGATCACGGGGTCTTGAAGGACATCTACTCCGAGAGCACCGGCACGGCGCACAAGACGGCCAAGGGCACCAAGGTATCGGTGCGCACGGTCAAGGCCCCGGGCTTCGGCCCCAAGGGCGTCTTGCGCTGCATCCTGCCGTTCACGATCTTCCTCAAGCTCAAGGACATCGGCGGCAACGTCCTGCCGCCTTATGACGAGGAGTTCCGTGAAGTCGCGATGGACACGGCACAAGCCGCGGCCTACCGCGATCTGGCGGGTCGGCTGACCGCCGAGCTGAAACAGGCTCTGGCGCGACGCGATACGACCTTGCTGGGCGTGGTTCTCAACGTGCTGCTGGCCTGGCCGGATTGCTGCTTCCGGTCGGAGACCGTGGTGCATCCGCGCACGCGCAACACCTTGGCGTTCGTCCCGGCTCAGTTCAACGAGTTCGAGGTGACACCGAAAGAGCGCGAGCTGATCGACATCTGCAAAGAGGAGAAGGCACAGGGTCGCAAGGTCCTGGCCTACACGGTCTATACCGGCACGCTGCTGGAGGACATCGCGGCGGGCAAGAGCTACGCCGACGTCT
>NZ_LFJT01000072.1:0-33790 GCF_001682645.1 Delftia sp. JD2 | reverse complement strand
GGCAGGTCCTGCCGTTGCTGCCGCCGTTCTGGCGGCGGCCGATGCCTGCTACAGCTATACCCACACCAAGCCGCAGGCCAAGCCCGTGGCGCTCAAGAAGCTGGTGATTGCCGCAGCCGTCAAGGGGGGCGACAAGAATGGCGTTGCCGACGCTTTCAAGACCGCCGTGGCCCAGGCCGAAGGCATGACCCTGGCACGCGAATGGGCCAATCGCCCCGCCAACCACGCCACGCCCACCTTGCTGGCTGACGCGGCCCGCGCCCTGGCCAAGCTGCCCGGCATCAGCTGCAAGATCCACGGCCCCGCCGAAGTCGCCAAACTCGGCATGGGCGCCTTCATGGCCGTGGCCCAGGGATCGGAGCAGCCGCTGCGCTTCATCGAACTGCACTACAACGGCGGCGCCAAGGGCGCCGCGCCCGTGGTGCTGGTCGGCAAGGGCATCACTTTCGATACCGGCGGCATCTCGCTCAAGCCTGCCGCTGAAATGGACGAGATGAAGTTCGACATGGGCGGCGCCGCCAGCGTGCTGGGCGTGTTCCATGCGCTGGCCCGGCTGCAGCCGGCCGTCAATGTCGTCGGCCTCATTCCAGCGTCCGAGAACATGCCCGGCGGCGCTGCCGTCAAGCCGGGCGACGTGGTCACCAGCATGAGCGGTCAGACCATAGAAATCCTCAACACCGATGCCGAAGGCCGTCTCGTGCTCTGCGATGCGCTGACCTACGCCGCCCGCTTCAAGCCCCGCGCCATGGTGGACATCGCCACGCTGACCGGCGCCTGCGTCATCGCCCTGGGCGGGCTGCGCAGCGGCATGTTCTCGCCCAGCGACGAACTGGCCCGCGCGCTGGAGCAGGCCGGTGATGCGGCACTGGACCCCTGCTGGCGCATGCCGCTGGACGAGGAGTACGGCGAAGGCCTCAAGAGCAATTTCGCCGACATGGGCAATGTGGCTGGCCGCGCGGGTGGCGCGGTCACGGCAGCCAAGTTCCTGCAGCGCTTTGTGGGCGACATTCCCTGGGCGCACCTGGACATCGCCGGCACGGCCTGGAAGAGCGGCGCCGCCAAGGGCGGTACAGGCCGCCCCGTGGGCCTGCTGCTGCACTATCTGCTGGCCGGCATCGATGCTGGCAAGGCGCAGGCCAAGGCTGCGGCACCCCATAAAGCTGCTGCACCCAAGAAACCTGTGCCACCCAAGGCAGGATCTGCCAGCCGCCGCAAGGCTGCAGTTGCCGCTCAGCCGGAGCAGGCATGAGCGCATCGTCCCCGTCAGCCCGGGCCTGTTTGAAGGGAGCATCGCTTGACTGAAGTGGCCTTCCATTTCAACGCGCCCGACAAGCTGGCCTATGTCTGCCGTCTGGCGCGCAAGGCGCTCAGGCACCGCACGCAACTGGTGGTGCTGGGGTCGCCGCCGCTGCTCAAGGCCTTGTCGCCCAGGCTGTGGAGTGTCTCGCCCACCGACTTCCTGGCCCATGCCGGAGAAGGCGATGGGGCAGACATCATGGCCTTCTCGCCCATCGTTTTGCTGGAGCGGCTGGACGGCGCGCCGCACCACGACATGCTGGTCAACCTGGGCGGCGAAGTGCCCGAAGGGTTCGAGCGCTTTGCGCGTGTCGTCGAAGTGGTTTCCGCCACCGACGAGGAAGACCGCCACCTGGCCCGGCAGCGCTGGAAGCACTATGCGGCCCAGGGTATTTCAATCAAGCGCCATGACCTGGTCCTCAAGGAGTAAGCCATGAGCGCTCCTCCCTCCAAAACCCCACCGCGCTTTGTTCCCACGCTCACCGATGTCGTTGCGGTGGATGCGGTGCAGGCACCGGTTCAGGCGGTCGAACCCCCGGCACCCCTGGCACACCCCGTGTCCGAACTGCCGCTGACGGACGAAGCGACGCCCTGGGCCAGCGAAGGCATGCTGGCGCCTCGGCGTGGCGTGGTCACCCTGCCTGCGTCCCTGCCGCCACTGCCGCAGGACCTGGAACCCCAGCGGCCCATGGTCACCGAGCAGGCTGCACCCGAGGAAATCCCGACACCTGCAATGCAGCCCGTGCTCTCGGACTATCAGCCGCCCAGCGCCCCGTCCGTGGAAATGCAATTGGCCCAGGAAAGCCGTCTGGCCGAAATGGCTGATGTGACTGATGAGCCAGATGTGGCAGGTGCGGCAGGTGCGGCAGATGTGGCTTCAGCGGGCGACGTGGCACCGGCCGGGGAAGTGGTCCCTGCCGACCTGGTGGTCCCGGTGGTGCAGGCTGTCGTGGCAGAGGCGGCTGCCGGGCCGACGCCGGCTTCCCCTGCCATGCTGGCAGCCCCCACCATGGAGTCCATCTGGGACAGTCATGCGCAGCAGGTCACCGAGGAATATCTGGTCCATCGCCTCATGCAGCGTGTGGACCTGGTGCTGGACCAGCGCCTGCGCGACGCCATTGCCACCGTGGTTCAGCAGCAGACACGGTCCATCGTCGTGCGCCTGCGCGAGGAGGTGGAATCCGTCGTGCGCCAGGCCGTCTATGAGGCGGTGGCCGATGAACTGGCCTTTCGCGCCACGGCCGCACGTGGCGACTCCGGCCAGGGCGGCCGTTGAGTGCTGGGCAAGGGCGGGTGGCGCAAGCCCCCGCCTGATCCGGTCGTCAGCCTGCGCGGGCCGGGCCTGAGAACACCTCGGGATTGAGGATGTTGCTGGGCTGCCCCGCAACGAAGTTCACCACATTGTCGAAGGCAGCGCGAAAGTACAACTCGTAGCTGTCCTGCTCCACGTAGCCGATGTGCGGCGTGCAGATGCAGTTTTCCAGCCGCAGCAGCGCATGGCCCTGGAGGATGGGCTCGCTCTCGAACACGTCCACGGCCGCCAGGCCCGGCCGGCCTCGGTTGAGCGCACCCAGCAGGGCATCGGCCTCCACCAGCTCCGCGCGCGAGGTGTTCACGAACAGGGCGGTCGGCTTCATGCGTGCCAGATCCTGCGCCGTGACGATGCCGCGTGTGGCCTCATGCAGGCGCAGATGCATGGACAGCACGTCGGATTCGGTAAAGAAAGCCTCGCGCGAGTCCGCCGCCGCAAAGCCATCGGCCTGCGCCTTCTGGCGCGAGCTTTCGCTGCCCCAGACCAGAACCTGCATGCCGAAGGCATGGCCGTAGTGCGCGACCAGCCGTCCAATGCGGCCGTAGCCCCAGATGCCCAGCGTGCGCCCGTGCAACACGCTGCCCAGTCCGAAATTCGCAGGCATGGACGCAGCCTTGAAGCCCGATTGCTGCCATGCGCCATGCTTGAGGTTGGCGATGTACTGCGGCAGCCGCCGCGTGGCCGCCATGATCAGCGACCAGGTCAGCTCTGCCGGCGCAATGGGCGAGCCCACGCCCTCGGCAATCGCAACGCCCTGGTCGGTACAGGCCTGCACATCGATATGGGCGCCGGCCTTGCCGGTCTGCGCGATCAGCTTCAGGCGCGGAAGCTTTTCCAGCAGTTGCCGGCTGATCTGCGTGCGCTCGCGGGTCAGCACGATGATGTCCGCATCGCGCAACCGTACCGACAGCTGGCCAACGCCCTTGACGGTATTGGTGAAGACCTTGGCGTTGAAGGGCTCCAGCAGACGAGCACAGTCCAGCTTGCGCACGGCGTCCTGGTAGTCGTCAAGAATGATGATGTTCATTGCCTGTGAATCTGTCATAAGCCTTTGATTTATCTCCGGTTTGCCGCGCAAGATGTTGTCGGCAAACACTTTAATCTGTCGTTGCGCTCTGTCTTCGGCATCGTCGGCACTTGCCTGAGCTGGGCTGCTTGAAGGTTCTATGAGACTCGCGCAGCCAAGGCCCTGAAGCCCGGCGAACACATTGTCGTTCAAGCTTGCGCCTACCTGAGGCTGGAGGCTTCGGTCAGTACCAAATCTTGGATCTGTCGTTACAGAAGCCTCGCAGATACCAAGGCTCAAACCGGCGAAGTGCGGCCGTTGGCCCACCATGCCAGCCGCACAGGCTGCTTCCGAATGGCAAGCTGCATCTTGCTCCGCTCGCCCCGTGGCTTATCCAACGAACGCAGGCAGGCAGGCCCAGGTCGGCTCCGCGCAACCGTATCAGTGGCTTACACACTGGAACGTCTTGGCGACGACGATGTCGAGAAGGCTTGGTGGATGGCCGCCTGTTGGCAAAGTCGGTGAAGACCGGGTTGGCGGCGGTCTGAAGAGGCTGTGTGGCATTGGGAGAATGCCTGAACATGCTCCCCCGCTGGTGAGTGGCGCGAGAGGAGTCATGATTGCGCTCTATATCTGGCAGTTCCGTGCCTGGTTCTCATTGAGAAACTGGTTGCTGAATGGAGTGGGGTACTCGCGGTGTCCCAATCACCTTCGGCGGCTCCTGCATCAGGGGCGTATTTGAGCCGCATGCAGCATTGACACCCGTGATCGCGGCATTGGTCCGCATCCGTTTTTCGTCTTGGGAAATGGTGCGAATGCTGGAGACGAATTCCAGCTCCTTGCGCGCCTGCTTGCACTGAAGGGACGCGCCGAGCTGCTCCGGCGCAGGAGCAGTTGTCTGGCGGGCTTGCTGCTCGATGACACGCTGCTGGCTCTCGATCTGGCGCTGCTGCATTTCGTTCATCTGGCGCTGATACTTTTGTTCATTCGCCTGTGCTGCATCAGCCCGTTCACGGGAGATCTCATCGTCCGATTTTTTGCGCTGTATCAGAGCTCCAGTGTCATTGCTGCTGCAAGGACTGTCTGAGAAAGTCGACTTTCCAGAAGCATCCTTGCATTGAAAGACCTGGGCTGCGGCAGGCAATGCGAAAAGTACTGTAAAGATTGCTGTGGTCAAGAGTCGCATATGCATATCGATGAATTGATGGGCCTGATCGGAATCGAATTACAGACGAAGAATAGTCCTTTGCCCCGCATGCCTGGCAACTTTCGTCTTGGTTCAAATGGCCCGCTTCACTCGGCGTCCCGCAGGGCAGCGCGGCGGGCTGCTTCAGCGGTCTCCTGAGCCTCCTTCTCGGCTTGCCTGAAACGTTCTTGTACCGGAGTCGATGTGCCGTCATGGCCGCCCGCGGCGCGCTCACCGATGTGAATGTTGGAAAGCCTTGCTGTGCCGTACAGCAAGGCCGCTGCAATGATCAGGAGCACGATGAATTTCATTGTTGCATTGTGCCGCTGGTCATTTGGAGGGTGCGGCCAGCGTCTGCAACGCAATCTCACACCTCTGCCGCTTGCCAGGTCCAGAGTAAACTCGCCCCCGCAGCCAGCACTCGCTGCACGATGGGAATGGAGCTTCCCGAAACCGCCCTGCGAAGGGCTGATGGCTCCTGCCTTGGTGGGATGGGTCCTGCCGGTGGCGGGCCATGTCTTGATCCTGCCCGGCACGCCCGTCCCGGTTATTCGATGAAAGGACGGTCATGGGGTTCTACGGTTTCATTCTGGTGTTCATTGGAGGGGGGCTAGGGTCTGCGCTCCGGCATGGCGCGAACTTGCTCGCGCTGCGGCTGGTGGGCAGTGCGTATCCCCTGGGTACGTTGGCGATCAATGTGCTGGGTGCCTTCGTGATGGGGGTGGTGGTGGAGTGGTTTGCGCTCAAGACATCGCTGCCGCAGAGTGCGCGGCTGTTCATCACCACTGGCATTCTGGGTGGCTTCACCACGTTTTCGACGTACGCGCTGGAGGTCGGCATGCTGTATGAGCGTGGCGACTGGCTGGCCTCCGTGCTGTATGCGCTGGGCTCGCTGGTGTTGGGCGTGGCTGCGCTGTTTGCGGGGTTGGGGCTGGTGCGCATGGTGGCCCATTGAGACGCCGTGATTGCGCTATGCTGTGCGCCATGGCCCGCCTGAACGCAACGCAGATTATTCGCACCATCCATTGGATGGTGGGTTAGCCAGCGGCCTTCAGCGCCATGCAACCCGCCCAGAGGAGGCGGGTTTTTTCATTCCGTCTCCGGGGTTTTCTCAAGCCTTTCAGGAGATGGATATGCAGGTTTCCGAACAGTCCCGGCCCCGTTGCGCAGAATATGCCGATGCCCCTGCCGCCAACGCGCGGCTTGCCACGCTGCACATGGTCTGCGGCAAGATCGGCTCGGGCAAGTCAACGCTGGCGCGGCAATTGGCGGCCGGGCCCGGAACGGTGTTGGTCAGCGAGGATTCCTGGCTGGCCGGCCTGTACCCCGGAGAGATGCAGTCGGTGGCCGATTACGTGCGTTGCAGCACGCGGCTCAAGGGGTTGATGGGGGCGCATGTACAGGCGCTGCTGGACGCTGGCGTGTCGGTGGTGCTGGATTTTCCGGCCAATACCCTGGAGGGGCGGGGCTGGGCGCGCAGCGTGTTCGAGAAAGTGGGCGCCTCGCACCGCCTGCATTTTCTGGATGTGCCTGACGAGGTCTGCAAGCAGCGCTTGCGTGTGCGCAATGCGGCAGGCGAGCATCCGTTTCAGGCCAGCGATGAGCAATTCGACCTGATCACGAGCTACTTTGTCGCGCCCTCCGACGAGGAGGGCTTCGACGTGGTGCATCACCCGTATGCGCCGCTCTGAAGTGCCGGCCTTGACGAGAGACTTCGCCACGGCCTCATCCCATCATCTCAGCTTGATCGGGCTTGCACCTCCACCCAATAGCGGGTGCGGCTTCGCAGTTGCAGAGGAAAGCGGCTGACGAGTGCGGCCAGGGCGCGATCCGTGTCATCCACGGGAAAGGCGCCCGAGACAAGCATCCCGGCGACCTCGACCGAGCAGCCCAGGTAGCCGGGCCGGTAGCGGGCAAGGGCGTCAATCAGCTGGCTCAACGGCATGTCCAGCGCGACCAGGCCGCCTTCATGCCAGCTGGCTGCAAAGGGGTCTGCGGACGTGGGCGGCTGGGTGGCGCTGGACGAGAAGGCGGCCTGCTGTCCGGCCTGCAATTGCGCGGAGGGTGCATCGCTGTCAAGAGGCTGCAGGCGCACGGCCTTTTCCTGCACGGTGACATGACACAGGCCATCGTCCGCGAGATGGACCGTGAAGCGCGTGCCCAGGGCCAGTACGTGGCCTTGCGGGGTCTGCACGCTGAAGGGGCGGCCCAGCGCGTCGGGCTCGGTGGCGACGAGGATGCGGCCACGGTGCAGGCGCAGCAGGCGCTGGCGGTCGTCGAAAACGGTGTCCAAGGCGGTGGCCGTATCCAGGGCCACCAGGGAGCCGTCGGGCAGCGTCAGATTCCGGCGCTCGCCTGTGGCTGTGCGCTGCCCTGCCTGCCAGCTTTCCAGTGGTGCGCCTTTCCAGGCCATCCAGGCCGTGGCGCCACTGCCCAGGCCCAGAGCCACGCCGCGCACCACGGAGCGGCGGGTGGGCGAGGCGCGACGGCCCAGCGCCTGGCGCGCCAGGGGGGCGGGCAGATGCGACAGTTGCGCGGTGACGGATTGCACGCGCAGCCAGGCGCGCTGGTGGGCGGGATCGGCCTCATGCCATTTCTGCCAGTCCTGTTGCAGGCCTGCTGTGGCAGAGGCGCCGCGCAGTTTCACGTGCCAGGCGGCGGCCTCATGCAAGGCGCGGCGGTCGTTGCCTTCCAGATGTCTCTCGCCCATGTGGCTATGCCAGGACCAGGCAGCAATGCTCCATCGCCCGGGTCAGGTAGTTGCTGACGGTGCGCAGCGATACACCCAGGCGCTGGGCGATCTCTGGGTAGCTTAGTTCCTCGAACTGGGCCAGCACGAAGGCTTCGCGAACCTTGGGAGGAAGGCCCTGGAGCATGCGGTCCACATCCAGCAGGGTCTGCTGGACGATGGCCTGCTCTTCGGGCGAAGGCGCCAGCGATTGCGGCAACTGGGCTAGATAGTCCAGATAGGACTGCTCCAGCGTGCGGCGGCGAAACAGGTCGGCGACCAGGCCCCGGGCGATGGTGGCCAGGTAGCGCCTGGGTTCGCGGATGTCCTGCTGCGGCAGGGGCGAGCGCAGCAGGCGCACAAAGGTGTCCTGGGCCAGGTCGGCGGCATCGTCACGGTTGCCCAGGCGTTTGCGCAGCAGGCTTTCCAGCCAGGGATGGTGGTTCTGGTAGAGGCTGTGCACGGAGAAGGCTGGGGCGGAGGAGGCGGGCGCGCAGTGGCAATCGCTACTGCAAAAGATAATAAGAATGCTTATCAATTATCTTTCAGGCCGGCGCCCCTCCCGCAAAGAGGGCATCCACTTGTTGCATGTGCGCTACAGGGTAGTGGTGGCCGCCAGCCTGCACCAGATTTGCGCAGGCCGATTCCTCGTGCGGCACGCGGTCCGCGCCAACCAGGTTTGTGTCGTGCAAGGTGTGTCGCACACCTTGCATCGGGCCTCAGTTGGCTGCTGGTCCGCCATGCGCTTCCATGCGCTCCAGCGCGGCGCAGACATCGGCCATGCGCCCGGAGATGAACAGGCATTCCGGCTGCTCCTGCGGCGACCGCTGGATGATGCGCAGGCCTGAAGGCTGCTCAGGCGCGGATTGCTGGGCGGGCTGCGCCGGCAGCAAGGGCAGGATCAGCTGGGCATCTCCATGGTCTGCAGCGCGTGCGGCCTTGCCGCGGCGCTGCTGGCTGCGCCGGCGTGCCTTGCTGAAAGAGATCACGTTGGCGGGCTCGGGTGCTGCGGCAGGTAATGGCTGGCACGCAGGGGCTTGTGCAAGAGGCATGGCCGACTCCATGGCGGTCGCAGTCAGGCGGATGCCATGTGCCAGGCGCAGGAAGGAAAAAGAAGACAGTGTTGGCAGAGCGAATCCCATGTGACGACTCCTGTTGGCGTGTTTCAAAGAGGCATGGACACAGGCAGGATTGCGGTTTGCGGGCAAAGCTCCGCCCAGGGCGAAGCTCCAAGGCTTCGCGCCTACCACCTGGGCGGTGCGTGAAATGGGGTGAGGCGGCCTGAGAAGGGCCGCCAGTCCGGCTTACATGGACATGCTGTTGCGGATCAGTCCCACGGCCAGGCCTTCAATGGCAAAGGCCTCTTCGGGGGCGACGCGGATCACCGGGTAATCGGGGTTCTCCGGCAGAAGTTCCACGCCCTGCGTGGTGCGGCGCAGGCGCTTGACGGTGACTTCGTCACCCAGGCGCGCCACGACGATCTGGCCGTTGCGGGCTTCGTGTGCGGACTGCACGGCCAGCAGGTCGCCGTCCATGATGCCCGCGTCGCGCATGGACATGCCGCGCACGCGCAGCAGATAGTCGGGGCGCGTCTGGAACAGGCTGGGCTCGACGGAATAGGTTTGGTCGATGTGTTCCTGCGCGAGAATGGGCGAGCCCGCCGCAACGCGGCCCACCAGGGGCAACATCAGCGGTGCCAGGGCCGACAGCGGCAGTCCGAAGCTGGTGCCGCGCGCGGCATTAATGTTGCGCACGGTGTCGGTACGCAGGCGAATGCCGCGCGAGGTGCCGCTGACCAGTTCGATCACACCTTTGCGGGCCAGGGCCTGCAGGTGTTCCTCGGCAGCGTTGGCGGACTTGAAGCCCAGCGTGTTGGCGATTTCCGCGCGGGTGGGAGGCGCGCCCGTGCGGGAGATGGCGGCCTGGATCAGGTCCAGGATCTGTTGCTGGCGGGCGGTGAGCTTGGGATGGTCGAGCATGGCGTGCGTCCGGTCCTTGAGGGCAGATGGCAGGCTGGGAGGCCATCTGATGATTTATACAGTATCTGTATTTTTAACCAGTTTTCCAAGAGGTGCAAGTGGGGCAGTCAAAGTTGGTGATTCTGGGCACGGGCGGGACCATCGCCGGCCGGGCGGATTCGCAGTCGCAGGGCGTGGGGTACAAGGCCGGGCAGATCACGGTGCAGTCGCTGCTGGAGGCCGTGCCGGACCTGGAGCAGCAGGCGCTGGGACCCGTGCAGACGCAGCAGATCGCGCAGGTGGACAGCAAGGATATGGACTGGCCCGTGTGGCGCGCGTTGCTGCGCGCCTGCATGCAGGCACTGGAGGATGCGGACACACGTGCCGTGGTGATCACGCATGGAACGGACACGCTGGAAGAGACGGCCTGGCTGCTGCATAGCCTGCTGCCGGCCACCAAACCCATTGTGTTGACCTGCGCCATGCGCCCGGCCACTGCCCTGTTGGCCGACGGGCCGCAGAATCTGCGCGATGCCGTGACCGTGGCTGCCAGCGGCGGGCGCAGCGGCGTATGGGTGGTGGCGGGCGGCGAGGTGCATGCGGCAGCCCAGGTGCAGAAGGTCCATCCCTACCGGCTGCAGGCAATGCGCTCCGTGGAAGGCGGGCCGCAGGCGTTGGTGGAGGAAGGGCGTGTGCGCTGGCTGGTGCCCGATGCGCCGTCCTCCCCCGCCGCGCCGTCCACGGGGGCCATGGTGCCTGCGACCATGTCATCTGATCTGCTGGCGCTGGATGAGCTGCCCTGGGTCGAGGTGGTGTTCAGCGGCGCCTTGGCGCGTGCCAGCGGCGTGGATGCGCTGGTGGCCGCAGGCGTGCGTGGCATCGTCGTGGCTGGCACGGGCAATGCGACGGTTCACGAAGGCATGGAAGCGGCCTTGCAGCGTGCCCGCGACAGGGGTGTCTGGATCTGGCGAGGCACGCGCTGTGCCGAAGGCCTGCCCGTGGCCTCCGGCCTTGGGACCAACCCGGCAGAGGCCGATCTGGCGCATCTGCCCGTGGCAAAGGCCCGGATTGCGATGATGCTGGCGCTGGCAGCGCAGCCGCGCGATTGAGCCTGCGGCGACGCCGGCATTTCTTCAGTTGCTGGCGGTCAACAAAAAAGCACCCGGCGGGTGCTTTTTTCGTTGCGGCACATGGCCTGCATCACTCAGCCAGTGCAGCCAGTGCGCGTTGGGTGATGTCCTCGACCGAGCCCAAGCCGCTGATGGCGCGGTACTTGGGTGCCGCTGCGGCTTCCTTTTCGGCCCATGCGCGGTAGTAGTCCACCAGGGGGCGGGTCTGGCTGCTGTAGACGTCCAGGCGCTTCTTGACGGTTTCTTCCTTGTCGTCTTCGCGCTGCACCAGCGGCTCGCCGGTCACGTCGTCCTGGCCTTCGACCTTGGGTGGATTGAACTTGACGTGGTAGGTGCGGCCCGAGGCGGGGTGGGAGCGGCGGCCGCTCATGCGCTCGATGATGGCGTCGAAGGGCACGTCGATCTCCAGCACGTAGTCCAGCTTCACGCCAGCGGCCTTCATGGCGTCTGCCTGGGGAATGGTGCGGGGAAATCCATCAAACAGGAAGCCGTTGGCGCAATCGGCCTGGGCGATGCGTTCCTTGACCAGATTGATGATCAGGTCGTCGCTGACCAGTTGGCCGGCGTCCATCACGGCCTTGGCCTGCTGGCCCAGGGGCGTTCCGGCCTTGACGGCGGCACGCAGCATGTCACCGGTGGAAATCTGGGGGATGCCGTACTTCTGGCAGATGAAAGCGGCTTGCGTGCCTTTGCCGGCGCCGGGTGCGCCCAACAAAATCAGTTTCATGGAAGTCCTTGAGGAGAGTAGAAATTCTTGTCTGCCGGATCGGCCCACCGGGGCGGACAGTCCATGCGTCATATTTTTGTCGCGGGCAAGGATAGCACGCACAGGGCTAACACTGGCTTACACGCAGAGGGCAAAACTGTCGCCTGTGCAATCTCCAAAAACTGCGTTTTGCTGTCCGACAAAACCGCATGTGCAGTTGTGATGTGAATGGCGATGCCGGGCATCGCCATTGGCGCATCTGTATTGGCGTATGCGGGATCGGATTCAGGCGGACAACCGGGCGCGCACCCGTTCCAGGTCTTCGGGGGTGTCCACGCCGGGGCCTGGTGCATGGGGCGTGAGGTGGACGGCGATGCGGTGGCCGTGCCACAGCGCACGCAACTGTTCCAGCGCCTCCAGCACCTCGGTGGGGGCGGGAGAAAGCTGTGGGAAGCTGCGCAGGAAACCGGCACGGTAGCTGTAGATGCCAATGTGGCGCAGGGGCGCGAAGCCGGGGTGGCCCGGCGCTGCCGATGCCGCTGCAGAGGCCGCCTCCCACCATGCCTGGCCTGCATGTTCACGCGCAAAGGGGATGGGGGCGCGGCTGAAATAGTGGGCCATGCCCTGGGCATCGCAGACGACCTTGACCACGTTCGGGTTGGTGAAGTCGGCCAGGCTGTCGATGGCATGTGCCGCCGTGCCCATGCTGGCCGAGGGCTGCTGCGGCAGCAGGGCGGCCACGGCATCGATGAGGTCGGGAGCGATCAACGGTTCGTCGCCCTGGACGTTGACGACGATGTCGTCGCCATCCAGGCCCAGCAGTTCGCAGGCCTCGGCCAGGCGGTCGCTGCCGCTGGCGTGGTCGCTGCGGGTGAGCACGGCTGCAACGCCGTGCGCGGCGCAGGCGGCGACGATGCTTTCGTCATCGGCCGCGACCACGCAGCGCGTGGCGCCGCTGAGGCCGGCGCGCTGTGCCACGCGCACGACCATGGGAAGGCCTGCAATGTCTGCGAGGGGCTTGCCTGGCAGGCGGCTGGAGGCTAGGCGGGCAGGAATCAGAACCGTGAAGGGCGCGGTGGGCATGGTGCGTTGCGGAGAAGGTCGAAAGTGCGGGCGCGGGCGTCGTCGGAAATCGGGCCTTGCGGCGCGATCAGTCCTCGATCTCGTCGTCGTCCAACGTGCGGGCTTCGGCCTCCAGCAGCACCGGGATGCCGTCGCGCACGGGGTAGGCCAGGCGCGCGCTGCGCGAGACCAGTTCCTGGTGCTCGCGGTCAAAGCGCAGCGGGCCTTTGGTGACGGGGCAGACCAGCAGTTCGAGAAGTTTGGCGTCCATGGCGGATCCTGTGTTTTGGAGGGGGAGGGCGGGCCGTGGCGGCCAGCCAAGACGGTGATGATAGTCAGGCGCGTGGCCTGCGCAGCGCCTGCAGCCGCTGATCCAGCAGTGCCCAGAAATCTGGCGGCAGCTGCAATTGCAGCGCAACGGACCAGGCCTGGGGATGGGTGCGCCACAGCTTGACCGCATCCTTTTCGGTGCAGACCAGCGGGTCTTCACTGCGACCCAGGCGCTGGAAGCTCTCAAAATTATAGTGATCCGGCAGCGCCTGGGCGTGCTCCAGCGCCAGGCCCTGTTCAGTGGCCAGCATGGAGAAAAAGCCCTCGGGCCGGGCCACGGCGGCCACGGCCTCCACGGGCCGTCCGCGCAGGGCCGCCAGGGGAATGCACTCACCGTGCGCATTGACGCCTTCAGCGGCCAGTTGGCGCTGCATGGCAAAGGCGGGCGCATCCGTTGGAGGGCAGGCTCCCGCGTGCAGCACGGCGGTGACGGGGCGCGGCCAGGGTTCGCGCAGCGGGCCGGCCGGCAGCAGCCAGCCATTGCCGATGCCGTCGTCGTTGAAGACGCACAGCTCAATGTCGCGGGCCAGGGCCAGGTGCTGCAGGCCGTCGTCGCTGATGACCACATCCACCTGCGGATGGCGAGCGCGCAGGGCCTGGACGGCCTCGATGCGCTTGCGGGCCACGAAGACCGGCACGCCGCTGGCACGCGCCAGCAGCGCGGGCTCGTCGCCCACATCGGCGGGGGCGCTTTCGGACGTGGCTTCTCGGCAATCATCCGTGCTGCGGCCATAGCCGCGCGAGACGATGCCAGGGCTCCAGCCGCTGTCCCGCAGATGGCGGGCCAGGGCGAGCGTGACGGGGGTCTTTCCGGCGCCGCCCGCAATCACGTTGCCGACGACGATGACCGGAATGCCGGCCTGGCCTGCACGCCTGAAACCCAGTGCATAGGGCAGCCGATGCAGGCCCAGCAGGGCACGGTACAGCAGGGACAGGGGAAAGAGGGCACAGGCCAGCGGGCCACGGCGGCGCCAGGCCGCGCGAAGCCCCCGGGCTGCGGGGGCGGGGTCATTCCCGGGCATGGAGGCCTTGCCCTCAGCGCCCGGCGCTGGCCGAGGTCTGCGTGGCAAAGGTGATCTGGGACAGTCCGGCGCGGCGCGAGGCTTCCATCACCGACACCACGGACTGGTGCGGCGCGGTGGCGTCGGCGCTGATGATGACCGCGCTGTCCTTGCCGGCAACGGCCGCTGCGGCCAGTGCCTGGGTCAGGCCGGTGACGCTGCGGTCTTCCACGGCGGTCTTGTTGATGGCGTAGCGGCCGTCGGCAGCGATGGCGACGATGATTTCGCGGGGCCGGTCGCGCTGCTGCTCGACATCGGCCACGGGAAGGGTCAGCTGCAGCTCGGTGAACTTGCTGTAGGTGGTGGACAGCATCAGAAAGATCAGCACCACCAGCAGCACATCGATGAACGGGATCAGGTTGATCTCGGGCTCGTCACGGCGGCGGGGACGGAAGTTCATGGCAGGTCTCTCGCGTGCGGGTTCTGCGGGTTCACTTGCCGCCGACGCGCACCAGGTGGCGCACGAACTGCTCGGAGGCTAGCTCCATGCCCAGCAGGTAGCCATCGACGCGGGCGCGGAAGTAGCGCCAGAAGATCAGCGCCGGAATGGCGACGATCAGGCCGAAGGCCGTGTTGTACAGGGCGATGGAGATGCCGGCCGCCAGCTGCGCCGGGTTGCCGCCGCCGGTGGCCGATGCGCCGCCTTGCGAGCCGAAGATCTCGATCATGCCGATCACCGTGCCCAGCAGGCCCAGCAAAGGCGCGGCAGAGGCGATGGTGGCCAGCGCGCTCAGGTGCTTTTCCAGCGTGTGGGCAGCAGCGCGGCCGGCGCCTTCCATGGAGGCGCGAAGCTCTTCTTCGCTGCTGTCCGGATGGGCCTGCAGGGCGCGCAGTCCGCTTGCCAGGACTTCGCCCAGCGTGGAGTTCTGGGACAGCTGCTGCACGACTTCCTGGCTGGGCAGGCCGCGCGAGGACACGGAAATCGCCTCGCCCAGCAGGGCGGGCGGCGCCACGCGGGCGGTTTTCAGCGCCACGAAACGTTCAAAGACCAGGGCCAGAGCCAGGATGGAGCAGGCAATCAGTGGCCAGATCGGCCAGCCTGCGGCTTGTATGATCGACAGCAAGTTGTTTTCCCCCCGCGTTTAACTGCAGCCGACGATTATGGCCCAGCCATATGGCCGGTCCAGGCGTCTCGTGTCCGCGATCGCCTGAAAACTGTGACCCGGCGCAGCATCCAGGCAACGGGCGGCTCCCCATATTCGGGAATTTGGATGGTCGCTATAGCACAGATTTCTGTGGATAACTTTGTTATCAAGCGGGTTGCGCAAACGCCGCTGCGGCGGCGAATGGACACTGTGACAAATGTGAATTCTTTGTTGCAGCAAAAAAATCTTTATGAATCAATTGCTTGCGAGGTGTTTTTGAGAGTGCTTCTGCAAATTGCCGCCAAAGTGCCTGCTCGGGTCTGCATCCGCCTGCCTGTGGAGAATGTTGCACTGCATGCAGACCGGGAGGCCGCATGAGTGGTGCATTCGGCGCAATGAACCCAGCAGCGGCGCCGCTGGTCTGGGAAGTCGGCGCGCTGTGCCGCGCCGTGAGCGACGCCTTGCAGGCACGCTTCAATCCGGTGGCGGTGCGCGGGGAGATCAGCGGCTTTTCCCGCGCTGCCAGCGGGCATTGCTACTTCAGCATCAAGGACGCGGGCGGGCAGATCCGCTGCGCCATGTTCCGGCGTGCGGCCCAGCTCATGGATTTTTCGCCGCGCGACGGCGAACTGGTCGAGCTGCGGGGCCGGCTGGGCGTCTATGAGCAGCGTGGCGACCTGCAACTGGTCGTCGAGAGCATGCAGCGCGCGGGCCAGGGCGCCCTGTTCGAGCAGTTCCTTCGGCTGAAGGCGCAGCTGGAGGCCGAAGGCCTTTTCGACGCTGCCCGAAAGCGCAGCCTGCCGCCGCTGCCGCGCGGCATTGGCGTGGTGACTTCGCCGGGGGCTGCTGCGCTGCACGACGTGATCACGGCGCTGCGCCGTCGCGTGCCCCATATCCCCGTGGTGCTGGTGCCTGCCCTGGTGCAGGGCGCGCAGGCGCCCGCCTCCCTGATCGATGCGCTGCAAAGGCTTTATGGTCTGGCGCGGGAAGGCGCGGGCTCGGTTGATGGCTCGGTGGCCGGCGCGCCGCCCATCGACACCATCTTGCTGGTGCGCGGGGGCGGCTCCATTGAAGACCTTTGGGCCTTCAATGACGAGCGCCTGGCCCGCACCATCGTGCAAAGCCCGGTGCCGCTGATCAGCGGCGTGGGGCACGAGACCGACTTCACCATTGCCGACTTCTGCGCCGACCTGCGCGCGCCCACGCCCACGGCGGCGGCCGAACTGGTGAGCCAGCCGCGCGAGGTCTGGCTGGGTGCGCTGCAGCTCATGCAGGGCCGCCTGGAGGATTCCGTGCAGCGGCTGCTGGACCGCCAGCAGCAGCGCCTGGACCTGGCGGCGCAGCGCCTGGGCCGGCCCAGCGAGCAACTGGCCCGCAGCCGGCTGCAGCTCAGCCGCCAGGCCCAGCGACTGCGCCATGCCATGCAGTTGCGGTTGCAGCGCATGGACCATGCGGGGCAGGGCCTGCAGGCGCAGTTGCCTGCCGGCATGCGTCGCGGCCTGGACCGGCGTGCGGACCATCTGGCGCGCATGGAGCTTCGCCTGCAGCTGCTGGACCCGCGCCTGGTGCTGCAGCGCGGCTATGCCCTGCTGACCGATGCCGAGGGGCATCCCGTGACCGAGGCGCGCGGCGCGCCACCGGGCACGGCCTTGCAGGCGCAACTGGCCGACGGCAGCCTGGACCTGGTGGTGACGCAGCCGCGCCTGCTCTGAACTGCGGCCCGCTGTGTGCAGCGTTCGGCGTGCAGGGAGTGGCGGGCGGCAGGCGGTATCCGTGTAGGTCGATTGGCCGGATCAAGGTCAATTCACATCCACCCTCGCAGCAGCGGGCCAAGATGGGCCATTTGGCGTGCGCTTTCGCCGCAGGGTCACGAAGTTGTTCCTACAATGCCCGTTCGGGTGCGTGAGGGCCAGGGCTCGCAGCAATGCGCGCAGTGCAGGCCCCGCGCGACGGTCACGGCAGGCGCTGCAGGCGCTCTGCGCAACAGGTGCTGGCCCGTCCTAAAAGATTTCAACCACGAAGGAAACACCATGGAACATACCTTGCCCCCTCTGCCCTATGCGATTGACGCGCTGGCACCCCACTACAGCCAGGAAACGCTGGAGTACCACCATGGCAAGCACCACAACGCCTATGTGGTGAACCTGAACAACCTGCAAAAGGGCACCGAATTCGAAAACATGACCCTGGAAGAGATCGTCAAGAAGTCTTCCGGCGGCATCTACAACAACGCAGCCCAGATCTGGAACCACACCTTCTTCTGGAACTGCATGGCCCCCAACGGTGGCGGCGAGCCCACCGGCGCACTGGCTGACGCCATCAACAAGAAGTGGGGCAGCTACGCCGCCTTCAAGGAAGCCTTCGTGAAGTCGGCCGTGGGCAACTTCGGCTCTGGCTGGACCTGGCTGGTCAAGAAGGCCGACGGTTCGGTGGACATCGTCAACACCGGCGCCGCCGGCACGCCCCTGACCACGGAAGACAAGGCCCTGCTGACCGTGGACGTCTGGGAACACGCCTACTACATCGACTACCGCAACCTGCGTCCCAAGTTCGTCGAGACCTTCCTCGGCCAACTGGTGAACTGGAAGTTTGCCGAGCAGAACTTCGCCTGATCGAAGCGCAGGTACGACGTGTGCACGCCATGTGCACGCAACGCAAAAAGCCCCGGACGGGGCTTTTTGCTTTTTGAGAGGAAGGCGACGGCTCAGCGGCGCTGAGCGCGCAGCCGCCAGCCTGTCCACAGTGCCGTGCAGACCAGCAGCAGCGTGGCGCTGGCGATCACGGCGCTGAAACCCTGGCCGAAGGCCGTGCGTGCCAGCTCGGTCAACTGGTGCGCGGCCTGGGGCATCAGCTGATCGGCAGCGAGCAGGGCTTCGTCCAGGCTGTCGCGCACGGAATCGGGCAGGGCCAGGCTCTCCGGCAGGCGCAGTGAGCCTGCATAGACGGCCGACAGCAGGCTGCCCATCAGCGTCACGCCCAGTGCGCCACCCAGCTCGTATGACACCTCCTCGACCGAGGCCGCCATGCCGGCACGGTCCGCGGGAGCGCTTTGCATGATGGTGCTCGACGCCGTGGTCATGGCCGCGCCTATGCCCAGGCCCAGCACGGCCAGCGCCGCCGCCTGCGGCCACCAGCCCATGTCGTGGACCAGCAGATAGCCGCCCATGCCCAGTCCCGACAGCAGCAACGCTGCCGGCAGCATGCGCGCGCCGCCCAGGCGTGGCAGCCAGTGGCCTGCCACGGGGCCGGCCACAAAGGCGGCCAGCGGCAGCGGCAGCACGGCCAGGCCGGCCTGCAGTGGCGACAGTCCCTGCACCAGCTGCAGGCGCTGGCTGAACACGAGCTCCATGCCGATCAGCGCGGCCGCTGCCACCAGGGCCGAGGCCACGGCCGTGGCAAACGCCGGGTTGCGGAACAGCGCAAAGTCCAGCAGCGGGTCGCTGCTGCGGCGCTGGCGCCGCACGAACAGCGCGAGAAAGCCCAGGCCCAGCACCAGGGCCACGGCGGCCAGGGCCCAGTCGGGCGATTGCTTGCCGGCTTCCTTGATGGCGTAGGTGCTGCCCACCAGGCCTGCCATGACCTGCAATGAGCCGATGAAGTCCCAGGGCCGCTGCGAGGTGGCCGTGCCTGCGGGAATCAGCCAGCCGGCCAGGGGCAGGGCGAGCAGCACGATGGGCACATTGATCAGGAACACCGAGCCCCACCAGAAGTATTCGAGCAGCAGCCCGCCCACCACCGGCCCGAAGGCCGCACCGCCCGAGGCCACCGAGGCCCAGATGCCGATGGCCAGCGCGCGCTCGCGCTCATCGGCAAAGCTCAGGCGGATCAGGGACAGCGTGGCCGGCATCATCATGGCCGCGCCCACGCCCAGCAGCGCGCGCGCCGCAATCAGCAGGGCGGGCGAGGGCGCAAAGGCCGCGCACAGCGATGCCACGCCGAACACGCACAACCCGGCCATGAACAACCGCTTGTGGCCGAGCCTGTCGCCCAGCGTGCCCATGCCCAGCAGCAGGCCGGAGACCACCAGCGCGTAGATGTTGACGATCCACAGCTTGGCCGAGGCCGTGGCCGCCAGGTCATGTGTC
The DNA here is from genome assembly GCF_001682645.1 of Delftia sp. JD2. Classification (NCBI taxonomy): domain Bacteria; kingdom Pseudomonadati; phylum Pseudomonadota; class Betaproteobacteria; order Burkholderiales; family Comamonadaceae; genus Delftia; species Delftia sp. JD2. Next base: position 14,845 of record NZ_LFJT01000072.1, on the reverse strand, counting down.
AGGCGCGGAAGCGCCGTGTAGAGCACCGTCATGTCGATGACGATGAGCAGCAGCGCTACCGAGACGATGGCCAGCACCAGCCAGCGGCGCGGATTGGCCGCCTGGGATTTTGGAAGATGCCCCGAAACGGGGTTCTGGGTTTGCGTTGTGAACGCCATAAAGCACCTGTTTGCCCCGGGCCTTGTGGGCCAGGACTTCCTTCTTGATGAAAACCACAGTTTCCATCAATGAAATGATTCATCAAAGTTTGATTCCATCCATAAAATTGATGGATGGAATGGACACTCGACAGGCTGAAGCATTTTGTGGCGGTGGCCGAAGCCGGCACCATGACCGAGGCCGCCCGTCGCCTGGGGCGTGCGCAGTCGGCCGTGAGTACGGCCATCGGCCTGCTGGAAGCCGACCTGGGGCTGGAGCTGTTCGACCGCGTGGGGCGCCGCGTGCAGCTGACGGCGGCAGGGGAGGTGATGCTGCTGGAGGCCCGGTCCCTGCTGCACCAGGCCCAGGCCATGGACCACCGCGCCCGCGCATTGGCCGCAGGCGGGCAGGCACGCCTGGCCGTTGCGCTGGACGAGGCATTGCCCTATGTGCCGCTGGCCCAGCTGTTCAAGGAGCTGGCGGCGCGCTTTCCGGCCATGGAGCTGACCGTCCTGAACGGCACGGCCTCCGAAGTGGCCGAGCATGTGGTGGCGCAGCGTGCCCAGGTCGCCTTCCAGTTCGACCGAGCGCCTGCGCCGGCCACCTGCGCCCAGCGCCATATCGGCAGCGTGCCGCAGACCATTTGCGTGGCCAAGGGCCATGTGCTCGATGGCACGGCGGCCCTCACGCGCAGGCAGCTGGCCGCGCACCGCCAGTTGCTGATGCACATCGAGGGCGTGGAGGACACCGTGCTCAGTCCCGCCGTCTGGCGCTCCAACAGCTTCTATGTGATTGCCGACATGGTGGCCGACGGCCTGGGCTGGGCCATCCTGCCGGTCAATATTGCCGAGTTCGGCGATCTGCGCCCGCATCTGCGGCAACGCGCCTGCGAGGGGCTGGCGCTGCCGCCGCTGACCGTGCGCATGCTCTGGCTGGAAGGGCTGGCGCCCGGGGCCGAAGCGCTGTGGATGCGCCAGCGCCTGGCCGAGCTGCTGGCCTTGATGGCCACGGCCTGAGCAGTCTGGGCTGGCGCGGGCGTTGGGGCCGTGTTCAGGTGCAGGCAGCGGCTGCGTCTTCGGCAGGCGGGCTCTCTTTCGCTCGTGCCTGGCGTGCGGCCAGCACGCCCAGGGCCCACATGGCGACACCGGCCAGCAGAGCCACCACGAAGGAAATGCGCGCGCCCCACAGGTCGGTGGCCCAGCCTGCGGCGGCCGCGCCCAGGGCCACGCCCATGGCAATGCCGGTCAGCAGCCAGGTCATGCCTTCGGTCAGGCGCTGGTGCGGCACCTGCTGCTCCACCAGGCCCATGGCCACGGTGATGGTCGGCCCGAAGGTAATGCCGGCCAGCAACACGGCCAGGGTCAGCGTGAACACATTGGTGGCCAGCAGCAGGGGCACGGCCGTGATGCAGACCGAGGCGCCCACCCAGGCAATCTGGCGGTGCAGCGGCGCCTTCAGGCGCAGCGTGCCGAACACCAGTCCCATCACGCAGGACCCCAGCGCATAGAACGACAGCACGATGCTGGCCGCCGCCGGCTGGCCCTGCTGCGTGGCAAAGGCCACGCTGGCCACGTCGATGGTGCCCACGATGATGCCCTGGGCCAGCATGAACAGCGCCAGCGTGCGCACCACGGGATGGCGGGCCAGCGACTGCTGGCGCGTGCGCTGCTGCGATGTGTCCACGGGCGGCTCTGTGCGGCGCTGGGCCACGAACAGCGCCACGCCCACCAGCAGCAGCAAGGAGGCGGCCAGCGGCCCGGCCTCGGGGAACAGCACCATGCTCAGGCCTACCGACAGCGGCGGGCCGACGATGAAGCAGACATCGTCCAGCACGGCCTCCAGCGCATAGGCCGTCTGCAGCTGGGGCGTGCCGCGCAGCAGCACGGTCCAGCGTGCGCGCACCATGGCCGGCATGCTGGGCAGGGCGCCCACCAGCGCTGCCAGCACCAGCAGCAGCCAATCCGGCGCCTGCCAATGCGCGCAGGCCAGCAGCGCAAACATGGCGGCAGCACTCACGGCCGCTGCCCAGGGCAGGACCTTGCGCTGGCCATGGCGGTCTACCAGGGCCGAGATGCGCGGCGCCAGCACCGCAATGGACAGCGCAAAGCAGGCAGCCACCGCGCCGGCCAGCGTGTAGGCGCCGCGCTGCTGGGACAGCATGGTGATCAGGCCGATGCCCGTCATGGAAAGGGGCAGGCGGGCCAGGAGACCGGCCAGCACAAAGGCGGCCGTGCCGGGCCGGGTGAACAGCTGGCGGTAGGCGTGGAACATGGAAACCTCGGAAAACGGACAGGCCGCTGCAATCACATACGCGGCGTATGTCAGCGATTCTACGGGTTGCCCATGACGCGCCGTATCATTGGCATACGTTTTGTATGTGAATGGAGTGCGCCATGCGCAAAAGCCGGGCCAGCATGATCGAGGAGACACGCGCCAAGCTCATCGAGGCTGCGCGCGAGGCCTTTGGCAGCCAGGGCTATTCCCAGGCCTCCATGGACGAATTGACGGCCAATGCCGGCCTGACGCGCGGCGCGCTGTACCACCATTTCGGTGGCAAGCCGGGCCTGCTGGCCGCCGTGGTGGCGCAGATGGATGCCGAGATGGACGCACGCCTGGAGCAGGTGCTGGCCGACCATGCCGACCCCTGGGAGGGGTTCCTGGCCTACTGCCGCGCCTACCTGGCCATGGCGCAGGAGGGCGAGATACGCCGCATCGTGCTGCAGGATGCGCGTGCCGTGCTCACCGGCACGGACCAGGGCGAGCAGCATCGTGCCTGCATCGCCTTCGTGGCCGGCTACCTGAAGCAGCTCATGGAGCGCGGCGTGATCGTGCGTGCCAATCCGCTGGCCATGTCGCGCCTGCTCAATGGCTGTCTGGTGGAGTCGGCATTCTGGATTGCCGAGGAAGGGGCGCCCCCCGAACGCCTGCAGCAGGCGCTGCAGGCGCTGGAGTTGACGCTCAAGGGGTGGAAGGCGCCTGCGAGGGGCTGAGCGGCTGAGCGGCGCTGTGCCAGCCCGCCCTCGCTCGAACTTCACTCGTGCTTCACTCGTACTTCTTTTCCAGCGCGTCCCAGAACGGCTTGTTGACCAGGCGCTGGCGCTCGGCAAAGGGGGCGACCACAGCGGGGTTCTCGTCCACCCTGCGCTCGTTGCGCAGCTGGCCCAGCGCCTTTTGCATGCCGGCCACGGCGCCTTGCAGCGCGGCATTGGCATACAGCACCAAGCCATAGCCCAGGTCTGCCAGCTCGCCCGCGTCGGTGATGGGCGTCTTGCCTCCGATCACCATGTTCATCAGCTGCGGCGTGGACAGGCGCTGGGGCAGGGCGCGGATCTCATCGGCCTGGGTCACGGCTTCCACGAACAGAATGTCGGCTCCCGCCTCGGCAAAGCGCTGGGCGCGCTCGACGGCGGCCTCGAAGCCCTGGGTGGCGCAGGCATCGGTGCGCGCCATGATCAGCGTGCCCTGGTCGCGGCGCGCGTCCACGGCGGCCTTGATCTTGCCCAGCATTTCCTCGGTGGAAATCACTTCCTTGCCATTGAAATGGCCGCAGCGCTTGGGGCTGATCTGGTCCTCGATCTGGATGCAGTCGGCGCCTGCGCGCTCCAGCGTGCGCACGGCGTGGTAGGTGTTGAGCGCGTTGCCAAAGCCGGTGTCGGCATCGACGATCAGCGGCAGATCCACCGCATCACGGATGCGGGCCGTGTGGTCGGCGATGTCGGTCAGGCCCATGAAGGCCTGGTCGGGCAGGCCGAACCACATGTTGGTCACGCCGGCTCCGGTCACATAGATGGCCTCGAAGCCGAGATCGGCCACGACGCGCGCGGACAGCGCGTTGAATGCGCCGGGCACGAGCACGCCGCGGCGCGCTTCGGCCAGGGCCTTGAGTTGTTGCTTGGTGTTCATGGATGGTGGTGTCGGATGGGAAAAAGCGATGCGCGGGCTGGCGCTCAGTCCAGCGTGATGTTGGCGTTCTTGATCACCGGGCCCCACTTGGCGCGCTCGGCCTCGATGAACTTGCCGTAGGCCTGGGGCGTGCCGCCCATGACCATGCCGCCCGTGTTCTCGATCATGGCGCGCACCTCGGCGTCCTTGAGGGCCTCGTTCACGGCCTTGTTCAGGCGCTCGATCACAGCCGGCGGCGTGCTGGCCGGTGCAATCATGCCCAGCCAGTTGTACGACTCGAAGCCCTTGATGCCCGCCTCATCCAGCGTGGGCACGCTGGGCAGCACCTTCAGTCGCTGCTTGCTGGACACGGCCAGCGCCTTGACCTTGTCGCCCTGGATGGCGGGCAGGGCCGCATAGCCCATCTCGAACATGAAGGCCAGGTGGCCGCCCATCAGGTCGGTGGCTGCCAGCGCGCCGCCCTTGTAGGGCACATGGACCATGTCCGTGCGCGTCTGGAAGGCCAGCAGCTCGCCCGACAGGTGGTGGGCGCCGCCCACGCCCGACGATCCATAGGTCAGCGTGCCCGGCTTGGCCTTGGCTGCAGCCACCAGCTCGGCCACGGTCTTGAACGGCTGGTTGGGCGCCGTGGTCAGGATCAGCGGCGCCTCTTCGATCAGGATGATGGGCTGCAGGTCGCGTGCGGCGTTGTAGGGCAGCTTTTTCATCAGCATGGGATTGGTCACCAGCGGGCCTGGCGAGCCGAAGCCGAAGGTATGGCCGTCCGTGGCCTTGGCGATGGCATCCGTGCCCGTCACGCCGCCCGCGCCGCCGCGGTTGTCGATCACGATGGGCTGGCCCAGGCTCTGGCCTATCTTGTCGGCGATCTTGCGGGCCCGCGTATCGGCAAAACCGCCGGCCGCATAGGGCACGATGAGCTTGATGGGGCGCGAGGGCCAGGCATCTGCGCCCTGGGCCACGGCGGTGACGGGGGCGGCGAGCAGGGCCGCAGCAGCGGCGGTGGCGCTCAGGGCCAGCCCCAAGCTCAGGCGGAGGGTATTGCGGCGGGTATTCATGGTGTCTTGTCTCGGTTGGGATCCGTGGTTGTGGCGGGAGCAGCTCACTTTTCCTGCATGTTCGCGGCCTTGACGATCTCGCCCAGGCGCTTGCGCTCGGCATCGGTGAATTTCACGAACTCGGCGCGCGTGCCGCCGATGGGCTCGATGCCCAGGCCCTTGAGCTTCTCCACGGTGGCGGGCTCCTTCATGGCCTGGTCCACGGCGGCGGCCAGCTTGTCCAGGATGGCGGGCGGCGTTCCCTTGGGCGCGTGGATGCCGGCCCAGTGCGCGATCTGCAGCTCGGCAAAGCCCTGCTCCACGGCGGTGGACAGTTGCGGATAGGCGGAGATGCGCTGCGTCCAGGTCGTGGCCAGGGCCTTGAACTTGCCCTCATTGAGGATGTGGGGCAGGGCGATGATGCTGGCCTCCGACGTGCCCTCCACCTGGCCGCCCAGCACGGCCGTCGTGCTTTCCGATCCGCTCTTGTAGGGCACGGGCTGCAGCTGTGCGCCGTACTTCACGTTCAGCATCTCGGCCACGAAATGCGGCGTGCTGCCCGTGCCGGCCGTGGCGAAATTGAAGCCCTGGCCCTTCTTCGATGCCTCGACGAAATCTCGCAGGTTCTGGTAGGGCGCGTTCTTGGGAACCACGATCACCGAAGGCGCCAGTCCGATCATGGCCACGGGCACCAGCGCATCGTCCTTGAACGGCATGGTCTTCTTGATCATGCTGTTGGAGATCACGCCGGCCGCGCTCACCAGCAGGGTGTAGCCATCTGGCTGGGCCTTGGCCACGATGTCGGCGCCCACGGTGCCGCCTGCGCCGGGCCGGTTGTCGATGACCACGGGCTGGCCCAGGATTTTCGACGCACCTTCGGCGGCCGAGCGGGCCATCAGGTCGTTGGCGCCGCCTGCAGAGAACGGCACCACCAGGCGGATGGGGCGGGTGGGCCAGGCATCGGCGGCAGGCGCGGCAAACGACACGCCGGCCAGCGGCAGCACGGTGGCAAGCAGGGCGGCCAGGGCGGTGCGGCGGGGCAGGCGGGATGGCTGGTGCATGGGGAGTCTCCTGGAAATACTTGAAATGACTGAAACGCCGGCCTTGTTTGCAAGCTGCATGCCATGGCAATAAAGGGTAAACCCTTGTTATTGCAAGCCATTGATCTGAATGCATTTTTCAGTTCATAAGAGGATGGGGCGGAACCTGCTGCTGGATTCACGCAGCGCGATGTTGCATGAATGAAATAATCGGTTGCATGAATGAATCAGTCGTGGCCCCTGTCCCTGGAACCCCGTCCGCCCCCCGCGCGGCATGGCCCCGTGTCGTCACCATAGGCCGCCATCGCATCGGCCGCGTGCTGGAGCGCATGTCCCTGGCGGTGGGCGACCAGGTGCGTGTGGAGCATGTCAGCGCGGCCTTTGACGACGCCGTGCACGCCGTGCGCGCGCTGCAGGCGGTCGAGCCCATAGACGCCCTGGTGGCCGCCGGCGCCAGTGGTGCCTGGGTGCGCGAGCATGTCGACATTCCCGTGGTCATGATCGAGGTGCGCGGCTTCGATCTGCTGCAGGCGCTGGCCAGCGCGCGGGAATTGGCGCAGGCGGGCGGCACGCCGCGCATCGGGCTGGTGTCGTTCGACCATCCCTCGCCGCATCTGGCCCAGTTCGACGCGCTGTTCGGCGCCGGCATTGCCCAGTTCAGCTACCACGGGCCCGATGATGCCCAGGCCTGCGTGCGTGCGCTGCAGGCCGCAGGCGTGGGTGCCGTGGTCGCGCCAGGGCTGGTTGCCGATCTGGCCGAGCAGGCCGGCATTCCCAGCGTGCTGCTGTACTCCGATGGCGCCGTGCTGCAGGCCCTGCGCGACGCGGTGCTGCTGGCCCGCCACCGCCATGCCGAGCGCGCCCGCCACCAGCGGCTGGAAACCGTGCTCGGCCAGTTGCAGGACGGCGTGGTCGCCGTGGACACGCAAGGCTGCATCCAGGCACTGAACCCCACCATGGCGGCCCTGCTGGGAGCGCCCGCCAAGGCGCTGCATGGCCGGCTGCTGGACGAGGTGGCGCCCGCGCTGGCACTGGCGCAGGCGCTGCAGTCGCAGTCCCTGGAGCCCGAAGGCAGTGAAGACGTGGTCCAGCTGGCCATGCGCACCCTGGTGGTACGGCGCGCGCCCATCGTGGAAAACGGCCAGCTCACGGGCGCCTTGCTGGTCTGCCGCGACCCCGCCACCATCCAGCGCGCCGACCGCCATCTGCGCGCCAACCGCAGCCTGCGCGGCGCGGGCGTGCGCTGGCGCATCGAAGACTACGCGGGCGACAGCGAACCCGCCCAGCGCGTGCGCCGCCTGGCGCGCCAGTTCGCGGCCAGCGATGCCACCGTGCTCATCCAGGGCGACAGCGGCACCGGCAAGGAGTTGCTGGCCCAGGGCATGCACCGCGCCAGCCGGCGCGCCGCCCAGCCCTTTCTGGCCGTCAACTGCGCGGCCCTGGGGGAAAGCCTGCTGGAGAGCGAACTCTTCGGCTACGACGAAGGCGCTTTCACCGGCGCGCGGCGCGGCGGCAAGACCGGGCTGATCGAGGCAGCCCATACGGGCACCTTGTTCCTGGACGAGATCGGGGACATGCCGCTGGCCCTGCAGTCCCGCCTGCTGCGCGTGCTGCAGGAGCGCGAAGTGCTGCGCGTGGGCTCCACCACGTCCGTGCCCGTGGACCTGCGCGTCATCGCCGCCACGCATGCCGATCTGGCGACCCTGGTCGAGCGCGGTGAATTCAGGCGCGACCTGTTCTACCGCCTGGCCGTGCTGCGCCTGGCCATGCCCGGACTGCACGAACGCGGACAGGGCGATGTTCAGGCCCTGGCCAGCACCATGCTTGCGCGACGTTTGCGCACGCAGTCGCTGCAGGCCGAGGCCTCTTCACTGGAGCCCTTGCTGGAAGCCCTGCTGGATTTGGCCGCCGCGCACCGCTGGCCCGGCAATGCGCGAGAGCTGGACAACTGGGTGGAGCGCCTGCTGGCCTGCCGCCACGACCTGCGTGACAGCGCGGGCCGCGTGGACACGGGCCGGTTGCGGGAGCTGTTTCCTGAATGCGACGGGGCTGGGCAGGGTACCGTTCAGGCCCTGCCCGCACAGCAGCGGCAACTGCAATTGCGCGAGGCCCGGCGCGATGCCGAGCGCCAGCGCATGCGCGAGGTGCTGGAGCAGGTGCAGGGCGACCAGCGCCGCGCCTGCGAGATCCTGGGCATCAGCCGAGCCACGCTGTGGCGCAGGTTGCGCGACAGCCGTTGATCTTGCGCTTGCGTCCTGCTGCTATTCCCGCTGCAAGGCCGGATCCACCTGCAGGGCGTCGGGATAGCAACGGGGTGTAGCCAGGAAAATGGCTCCCTGGTGCTCGCAGATGCCGGTGATGAATTGCCTGAAGTTGTAGACGCCGGGCTGTTGCGGCGACCCGAGGTAGAGCCGGGCACTGAGGTTTCCGAATTCGTCCACCTTCAAATGCTTGGCTTCATATGCGAAATCATTGATTCTTTCGCCCCAGACACATCGTGCGCTTCCCTTGGAGTGGAATCCATCGCCGGCAGGTTTCAAATCACCGGTGTATTGGCAGCCGCCGGAAGAATTGTTGGGCGCCTCAGTCATGGTCAGCGTATTTTCCCCTGCCTGGATGGTGATCCTGCCCGGGCTCAGGTTGGCGTATTCGGAGGAGTTGGAGTGCACGAATTTGCCATTGAGCCGTTTCCTGAGATCCTCGAACTGGAAGCGCTGAAGGCGCTGCGGAGCCTCGCCGGGCAGGGTGATCGTCGCCGTGGTGGAGGAATCGAAGACGATCCTGACCGGGCCAGCCTCCTGTGCAAACTCTCCATCGCGGGCCTGGCCACCCAGTGCGCGGCCATTGCGGTATTCCGTGAGCACGCCGTCAAACTGCTTGCCGTCCTTGAGCGTGCCTGCGGCCTGCAGGAACAGTGACGATCCGTCCGCGCGATAACCGAAATAGGTCAGGATCAGCGTGGAGCCACCCTGCCTGTCGATCTGAATGCCGCGCCCGGGCTTGCCATTGAGTTCCGCGCCAATGCTCCACATGCCCGAATCCGGAAGAATGGCCAGCGCGGGCGTGGAAATGAAGGCGGCAAGGGCCGCGGCCACGAGGCCATTCAGTCGCTTTGACATGCTTGCTCCGTTGTGAGGGGTGAATCGAATGGAAGCCGACTTTAACCGCGATTCACTTGGGCATATTGAGCGACCCGTCACACCGGAGGCATTTGACCTTTTTCAGGTTGAATGCGATTTTCGTATGAGGGTCGGCAGATGTGCCATGCCCAGTGCCAGCACGCAGGCAGGAGCGCACGACCTGCGTGATGCAGCCGTTCCTGCTTCGCGGTGCCGCTCGCCTTCCAGGGCTCCTCTTCACTGGTCAAAATGTCCAGTACCGACCGCTGCGGGCTGTCTATCATCGCCCCCAACAAGCATGAAGCATTGGGAGTGAAATAGAGTGAGTTCCTTGAATCCCCTGGAGAATTTCGACACCAGTCACTGGAAAACCGACGACAAGTCTTGGATGAAGGAGCGCGAGAAGCAGTGGCCGGAGATCGAGCAAATGCTCTATGCGCTGGAAATGACCAAGAAGGGCCGGGGGATCGTCAAGAGGTACTTCCTCAAAGGCTCCCTTCCCCATTGGAAAAAGCTCCACGACTGGGACCGTGATTCCACGGTGCGCCATTTGAATCTGCTGCTGTTCCTGTACCTGCACCCTTGCCAGGACGAGACGGTGCTGCGCTCATTGCGGGACCAGTTCATGGAGCACCCTCAGGCGCTGCCGGGAGATCGCCTCGGAGGTTTCACCTTGCTCTTCAGCATCGGGCAGAGCCATGCATCTTCCGGAGGCACGCGCTTGGTCAGCACGTCAGAGTTGGAAAAAGAGTTGCCCCTCGCTGTGTCTCAGCTTCCTGACGCCCCTGCGCCCTATGCACATTGCAAAATTGTGGACATACATACGAACGGGCACAACGAACGGCTGTTCAACCTGATGCTTCCAGACCTGTCTCAAGACACTGTGCAGTTGCCAGTGACCCGAGACACTTACGTCAGCAGAGCACCCAGATACTTTCCATGGGACCACGAAGAGCTCCCGTTGAGAGCCTTCCGTTTTGCACTGTATGACCTATGGACCATGGGCCAATGGCTGGCATTTCCTGCCATATCCAGCAAGGGCTACAACGACATGATTTTTCAGTACGAGAGGCCCCTGGATCTCTGGTACCAGGATGTTGCCAAGTCAGCGGCCCCCGAGGGGAAGTGGCTGGAGCCTGTGCTGATTGGTCTGTACCGGATCTTCCAGTTCGACCTTGACAACGAGCCCGACGAAAGTCCGCGCACGCGCTTTGTGCGGCGGATGCGGGCATTGTTGACAGAGAGACAATTCTCGGAGTCCTTCCAAGCCTTGGTCAAACTGGCCAAAAACGATGGCATTGCCGTGCGAAACCCCTGGAGCGACGAGCCAAAACTGAGATCTCGCAGCTTGCCCCGCTGACATTCCACAAGCGACCAAGATCGCGCGGCACAACCTAAGCGGCCAGCAGCGCCCAGCGCTCATGGTCTCGCCAGCGGGTTCCAACCTTCATGAACGCCGGCGAGAAGCCCTCCAGCTTGAAGCCGCATGACTTGGCCAGTGCAATGGCTGCCTTGTTCTCAGGCTGGATGTTGGCTTCCAGCCGATGCAGCTTCAATGTCCTGAAAGCCTGCTTCACGACATGCGCGAGGCCTTCCTTCATCAGGCCTTTTCCCTCAAAGCCCGAGAACGCATAGAAATCGATCAGGCCACAGCGGAATGGGTCCATCACGATGTTCGTGATCTGCACGATTCCGGCAAAACCGTCACTGTGCCACTCCCAGATCACAAAGGCGGCCCCAGCCGGCTCCTGCACGCGTGCCAGGTAGCTCTGAAATTCCTGCGGCGTGCTGGGGGGCGACACCCATGGCGCGTGCAGTTTGCGGCTTTGGCTGGCACCTTTGATGAACTCCGTTTCCAGATCCGCTGTCAGCTCCGAAACATAGATGTTCGTGTCCATGACCGTCCCTCAGATGTGAAGCCGAAAGTGTATCGACGCAGGTGCGTGCGCCGCCGGTCAACGCCTCGCGGCCACCCCACAGGTTTGTCAAGCGCTTGCCGCTGTGGTGCTAGCCACGCTGGACCGGCGGCCCACCAACCCCGCCCAGCCGCTCGGCCAGGAAATCCATCAGCACGCGCAGCTTGAGCGGCAGGTGGCGCGTGGGCGGGTGAAGAATCCACAGCTGGCCGCTGTAGTTGGGCAGGAAGCTCCAGTCCGGCAGCACCTGCACGATGCGCCCGTCCGCCAGGGCCTCGCGTGCCGTGAAGCGGGGCAGGCTGGCGATGCCGATGTGCTGCAGCACGGCGTCCAGCCGCACACCTGTGTGGTTGGCGGCATAGCGCCCGCGCACGGCCACGGTGACGGTCTTGCCGTGGCCGCGCAGCTTCCAGTGCGCGTCGCCGGGCTCCTCGCCCAGGTAGATGCAGCTGTGGGCCTTGAGCTCCAGCGGAAGCACGGGCGTGCCGTGCCGGGCCAGGTACTGGGGCGAGGCGCACAGCAGATGGTCGATGTCCATCAGGTGGCGACCCATGAGGCCCGGTGGCGGGTGGTTGGTGATGCGTATGGCCAGGTCCACCGGGTCGTCGATCAGGTCCATGTAGCGGTCTTCCAGCCGCATCTGCACATCGACCTCCGGATACAGGGCCAGGAAGTCGGGCATGTGGGGATGGACCACGGTACGGCCCACGGCCTTGGGCACGCTGATGCGCACCAGGCCGCGCGGCTGCGCGTCCTGCAGCAGGGACGCGGCCATGACGGCCTGGGCGGCGCCCACCATGTCCAGGCAGCGCGCATGCACCTCGCGGCCGGCCTCGCTCAGGCGCAACTTGCGCGTGGTGCGTTCCAGCAGGCGCAGGCCCAGAGCCCTTTCTAGCCGCGCCACGCCCCGGCTGGTGGCCGATGGCGTGCTGCCCAGCTGGCGTGCGGCCTCGGAGAAACTGCCCGTGTCCACCACCTTGACGAAGATGGCCATTTCCCCGAACAGGGGCAGGGCTTGATTTGTGCTCATGGCGCAAAGAATATTTGAAAAGCCAAGGGATTATCGCGGCTGAACGCCAGTCCTACACTGCCACCCCATGCCTTTGCACACCTTCACTCCCCTTATCCCGTCCCATGCCCTGAGCCACGCCGGTGGTCCTGAAATCTGGCTCAAGCTGGATGCGCTGCAACCCTGCGGATCATTCAAGCTGCGCGGCATAGGCCATGCCTGCGAGACCCTGGCGCGCCAGGGCAAGAAGCGCTTTGTGGCTTCGTCGGGCGGCAATGCCGGCATTGCCGTGGCCTATGCCGGGCGGCAGCTGTCCATACCCGTCACCGTGGTCGTACCGCAAACCACGACCGAGCATGCGCGGGCACTGATCCGTGCCCAGGGCGCCGAGCTGATCGTGCATGGCGCCGTCTGGGACGAGGCCAACGCCCTGGCCCAGTCCCTGTTGGGCGCCGAAGATGCCTTTGTCCATCCGTTTGACGACCCGCTGCTGTGGGCAGGGCATTCCACCCTGGTCGATGAGCTGGCTTCTGCCGACTTCAAGCCCGACGCCGTGGTGCTGGCCGTGGGCGGCGGCGGCCTGCTGGCCGGCGTGGTGCAGGGCCTGGAGCGCCATGGCTGGACCGATGTGCCCGTGATTGCCGCGGAGACGGCCGGTGCCGATTCCCTGGCGCAGTCGCTGGCCCAGGGCCGCCGCGTGCTGCTGGATCGCATCACCAGCGTGGCCACTTCGCTGGGCGCGCGCCAGGTCTGCCAGCGGGCCTTCGATCTGGCGCAGGTGCATCCCGTGCGCAGCGCCGTGGTGACGGATGCGCAGGCGCTGGACGCCTGCCTGCGCTTCATTGATGACCATCGCCTGCATGTGGAGCCCGCCTGCGGTGCCGCACTGGCCCTGGCCTACGCAGGCGCACCTGCGCTGCAGGGCTTCAAGCGCGTGCTGGTGGTGGCCTGCGGCGGCACGACGAACACGCTGGAGCAACTGCAGACGTGGCACGCAGCGGCGCTGACCGGTCAGGCGTGAGCACGGCCCAGGCCTGAAGCCGGACCCTGCGCATTCACGCGGCGTTCAACACCTCGCCAGGCACCCTGATCCAGCCTTCCATCAGGATGCGCGCGCTGCGGCTCATCAAGGCCTTGGTCACCTGCCACTGGCCATTCACCAACCGGGCCTCGGCGCCCACGCGCAGCGTGCCGGAGGGATGGCCGAAGCGAACGGCGCCGCGTTCGCCGCCGCCCGCTGCCAGATTCACCAGCGTGCCCGGCACCGCTGCCGCCGTGCCGATGGCCACCGCCGCCGTGCCCATCATGGCGTGGTGCAGCTTGCCCATGGACAGGGCGCGCACCAGTAGGTCCACATCGCCTGCCTCGATGCGTTTGCCGCTGGAGGCCGTGTAGGGCGCGGGCGGTGCCACAAAGGCGATTTTGGGCGTGTGCTGGCGCTTGGCGGCTTCGGACAGTTCCTGGATCAGGCCCATCTGCAGGGCGCCGTGGGCGCGTATGGCCTCGAAGCGCGCCAGCGCCTCGGCATCGCCGTTGATGGCGTCCTGCAGCTCGCAGCCCGTGTAGCCCAGGTCCTTTGCGTTCAGGAAGATGGTCGGAATGCCCGCATTGATCAGCGTGGCTGCAAAGCTGCCCACGCCAGGCACATCCAGGCGATCCACGAGGTGGCCCGTGGGGAACATGGCGCCCCCATCCTCTCCTTCATCGGCAGGGTCCAGGAACTCCAACGCCACCTCGGCCGCAGGAAAGGTCACGCCATCGAGCTCGAAGTCGCCTGTCTCCTGCACCTGGCCATTCGTGATGGGCACATGGGCCACGATGGTCTTGCCGATATTGGCCTGCCAGATACGGAGGGTGACCGTGCCGTTGCGTGGAATGCGCGCAGGGGCTATCAATCCCATGTGGATGGCGCAGGGCCCCACGGCGGCCGAGAGGTTGCCGCAGTTGCCGCTCCAGTCCACGAAGGGCCGGTCGATGGAGACCTGGCCGAACAGGTAGTCCACGTCATGGCCTTCGCGCGTGCTTGCCGAGAGGATCACGGCCTTGCTGGTGCTCGACGATGCATTGCCCATGCCGTCGATCTGCTTGCCGTAAGGGTCGGGGCTGCCCAGGGCGCGCAGCAGGATGGCGTCGCGCACGGGGCCCGGCTGTTGCGCAGCCTCCGGAAGGTCTTGCAGGCGAAAGAACACGCCCTTGCTGGTGCCGCCGCGCAGGTAGGTGGCGGGAATGCGGATCTGGGGTGTGGTGTTCATCAAGCGTCCTGTGTCTGTGCAAGAAAGTCCTGGGCAAACCGCTGCAGCACGCCGCCGGCCTCGTACACCGATACCTCCTCGGCCGTGTCCAGCCGGCAGGTCACGGGCACGCGCAGCGTCTGGCCGCCTCTGCGTTCAATCACCAGAGTGAGTTGGGTGCCCGGCGTGCGCTCGCCTTCCACGCCATAGACCTCCGTGCCGTCCAAGCCCAGGGTTTTGCGGTCGGTGCCCGGCAGGAACTGCAGCGGCAGCACGCCCATGCCGATGAGGTTGGTGCGGTGGATGCGCTCGAAGCCTTCGGCCACCACGGCCTCGACTCCGGCCAGCCGCACTCCCTTGGCCGCCCAGTCGCGTGAGCTGCCCTGGCCGTAGTCGGCGCCCGCGATGATGATCAGCGGCTGGCGGCGGTTCAGGTAGGTTTCCATGGCCTCCCA
>NZ_LFJT01000071.1:0-33800 GCF_001682645.1 Delftia sp. JD2 | reverse complement strand
CCCGCCGGCCCGGCGAGCCTGCACGCGAGCGGCGCAGGCGCGGCGGATGGGGGCTGGGCCTGGCGGTCGTCATCGGCCTGGGCATCGTCGCCGCGCTGCTGGCCGCCATGGTGCTGGTGGCCCGCGAGCAGGTCCTGCGCAGCCAGGCGCCACCGGCCACCGCCCCCATGGCGGTGCAGCCCGTGCGCTGATACACGCCGTATCATTGCCACAACTGCGGTCGCTGCAGTCCCGCAGGTTCCGACGTAATATCGCCGCCCGATGCTGCAGGCTGCAGCACAGATCCAGGAGTGAACACCATGAGATGGGATGGCAACCGCGAGTCGGACAATGTGGAAGACCGCCGTGACGAGGGTGGCGGTGGCGGCGGCCCCGTCTTCGGCGGACGCAGCATAGGCATTGGCACCATCGTCATCGCCCTGGTCGGCGGCTGGGTGCTGGGCATCAACCCGCTGACCATCCTGGGTGCGCTCAGCGGCGGCTCGCCGGTGCAGGTGCAGCAGCCTCAGGGCCCGGCCCACAAGCCGCCGGCCGATGACAAGCTCGCCCGCTTTGTCTCCACCGTGCTGGCCGATACCGAAGATGTCTGGCGCGATGTGTTCCGCCAGGGCGGCGCCCAATATACCGATCCCAAGCTCGTGCTGTTCCGTGGCGCAACGCCTACGGCCTGCGGCACGGGGCAGTCGGCCATGGGGCCCTTCTACTGCCCTGCCGACCAGAAGGTGTATATCGACCTGGGCTTCTACGAAACGCTCAAGAACCAGCTGGGCGCGCCCGGCGATTTCGCCCAGGCCTATGTGATTGCCCACGAGGTGGGCCACCACGTGCAGAACCTGCTGGGCATCAGCGCCCAGGTGGACCGCGCCCGTGGCCGCGTCAGCAAGGTGGAGTACAACCACCTGTCGGTCAAGCTGGAACTGCAGGCCGATTGCCTGGCAGGCGTCTGGGCGAACCGCGCGCAAAGCGCCCGCCAGATCCTGGAGCAGGGCGATGTGGAGTCGGCCATGAATGCGGCATCCAAGATCGGCGACGACGCCCTGCAGCGCGCAGGCGGCGGCGCCGTGGTGCCGGACAGCTTCACGCACGGCACCAGCGCCCAACGCCAGCGCTGGTTCAGCACCGGCCTGCGTACCGGCAGCGTCAAGTCCTGCGACACTTTTTCGGCCGCTTCCCTCTGAGAAGTACCCCCCCACGCTCGCGTTGCAGCGCAAGCTTCGACGGCCCCTGCGAGGGGCCGCTTTTTCATCTGGAGGCTGTCCGGCGATGAAAAAATGCCCGCCTTGCGGGCCCTCATACCGGGTTTTTGCGGGTTGCGCTCACACAACGCCATGCTTGTCCAGGTGCCAATTGGCGTTATTGCAACGCACAAATCGCGCTAGGTGCGACAATAGCGCTCTCAATGACAAGCTCTTTCTCCAATCTCCAGCTGGCTGAGTCCCTGGCGCGCGCCGTGGCCGACATGGGCTACGAGTCCATGACGCCCATCCAGGCACAGGCCATTCCGGTCGTTCTGACCGGCAAGGATGTCATGGGCGCCGCCCAGACCGGCACAGGCAAGACGGCGGCGTTCTCGCTGCCGTTGCTGCAGCGGCTGATGCGCCACGAAAATACCTCCGCTTCGCCTGCACGCCACCCCGTGCGGGCGTTGGTGCTTTTGCCCACACGCGAACTGGCGGACCAGGTGGCCCAGCAGATCGCCCAGTATGCGAAGTACACCAAGCTGCGCAGCACCGTGGTGTTCGGCGGCATGGACATGAAGCCGCAGACGCTGGAGCTCAAGAAGGGCGTCGAGGTGCTGGTGGCCACGCCGGGCCGTCTGCTTGACCACATCGAAGCCAAGAACGCCGTGCTCAACCAGGTCGAGTACGTGGTGCTTGACGAGGCAGACCGCATGCTCGACATCGGCTTTTTGCCCGATCTGCAGCGCATCCTGTCCCACCTGCCCAAGACACGCACCACCTTGCTGTTCAGCGCCACCTTCTCGCCCGAGATCAAGCGCCTGGCCAGCAGCTACCTGCAGGACCCCGTCACCATCGAAGTGGCCCGCCCCAACGAGACGGCGTCCACGGTGGAGCAGCGCTTCTACAGCGTCAGCGACGACGACAAGCGCTATGCGCTGCGCTCCCTGCTCAAGCAGCGCGACATCCGCCAGGCCTTCGTCTTCTCCAACAGCAAGCTGGGCTGTGCGCGCCTGACGCGTGCCCTGGAGCGTGATGGCCTGCGCGCAACGGCGCTGCACGGCGACAAGAGCCAGGACGAGCGCCTGAAGGCGCTTGAAGCCTTCAAGCGCGGCGAGGTGGATCTGCTGGTGTGTACCGATGTCGCGGCCCGTGGCCTGGACATCAAGGACGTGCCGGCCGTCTTCAACTACGACGTGCCCTTCAACGCCGAAGACTATGTGCACCGCATCGGCCGCACGGGCCGCGCAGGCGCGTCCGGCATTGCCGTGACCCTGGTGACCAACCACGATGCGCGCCTGGTGGGCGAGATCGAGAAGCTCATCAAGAAGAAGATCAACGTCGAGCCCTGCCCCATGGAAGATTTCCGTGGCAGCGCACCGCGTGGTCACCGTTTTGACGAGCTGCCGCGCCAAAGCAGCGGCGGCTACGGTCGTGAACGGGATCGCGGCGCCGAGCGTGGCGATCGCGGCGGTGATGCGTCGCGGGGCAGTTCCGGTTTTGGCCATCGCGGCTCGCGCATGGCCCAGCGCCCGGCGCACTCGGACCCGTTCTTCGACAAGCCCTACGAGGCATCCGCCAGCGTCGATGCGAGCTGGGACAGCCAGGGTGCTGCCGCGCCCAAGGCGGGCAGCGGCATCAAGCCCAAGCGCAAGCTGGCCGCGCTGTTCAAGGCGCCTGTTGCGCCTGTTGCGCCGGTCCCGCCTGTGGCACCCGTCGCCACTTCCGAGGTCTGAGCGCCGCGCAAGCCTCCTGCCTCACGAAAAACGCCTGCCTTGCAGGCGTTTTTTCATGGGCGCTCGCTCATGGGAGTCGTCCAGGTCAGCCCGGGGCCTGAGCCTGCGGGCAGTCCACCTGGATCAGTTCCCGGTCCGCCAGGTGATCGCCGAAACGCATCATGCTCAGGCAGCCGCCCCAGACGCAGCCGGTGTCCAGCGCCACCAGGTCGGGCCGGCTGATGTGGCCCAGCGTGGACCAGTGGCCAAACGCAATCGTTGCGCTCGCCGTGGCGCGGCCCGGCACATCGAACCAGGGCATGAGGCCGGGCGCCGCCTGCTCGGCCGACTCGGTGCTGTCGAAATCCATGACACCCTGTGCGGTGCAAAAGCGCAGCCGGGTCAAGGCGTTGACGATGACCCGCAGCCGCTCCCAACCCTGCAAGTCGGGTGACCAGCGATCGGGCTGGTTGCCGTACATGGCCTGCAGAAAATCGGGCAACTGCTTGCTGCGCAGTACCGCATGCACCTCGCCCGCCAGCGCCAACACTTCCTGGCTGCTCCACTGCGGCAGCACGCCGGCATGGACCATCAGCAGTTCCTCGCCATGCGCCATGCGGTGGCTGCGCGCCAGCGGCTGGTGGCGCAGCCAGTCCAGCAGCTGATCGCGGTCGGGCGCATCCAGCACCCGGGCCAGCGTGTCGCGCCGGCTGCTGCGGCGCACGCCCTGGGCGGCGGCCAGCAGGTGCAGGTCATGGTTGCCCAGCAGGGCGCGCATGGAGTCGCCGGCGGCCATGCAGGTGCGCAGCACCTTGTCCGATTCCGGACCGCGGTTCACAAGGTCACCCAGGATGTACAAGGTATCGCGGCTGGCGGAGAAGTCCACGCGGTGCAGCAGGCGCTCAAAGGCGTCGTGGCATCCCTGGATATCGCCGATACAGTAAAGTGCCATGGTCTTCTTTCTGATATACGAACCATGGATTTTCTGCTGATCGCGTTGCTTACGCTGCTCAATGGGGTGTTTGCAATGTCCGAATTGGCACTGGCCTCCAGCCGCAAGGCTCGGTTGGTGGCACTGGCTGAAACAGGCGACAAGGGTGCGGTGGCAGCACTGGCCTTGCTCGAAAACCCCACGCAATTTCTTTCTTCGGTGCAGGTGGGCATCACCTCCATCGGCCTGCTCAACGGCATTTTGGGCGAGGCGGCCTTCAGTGACGGGCTGGCCGCATGGCTGCTGGGCCTGGGAATTCCGGAACGCGCGGCCAGCATTTCTGCCACGGCGCTCGTCGTGACCGTGATCACCTTCGTCACTATCGTCTTCGGCGAGCTGGTGCCAAAGCGCATAGGCCAGCTTTATCCCGAAACCGTGGCCACGGTGGTTTCCCGGCCCATGACCTGGGTGGCGTCGGCTGCAAAGCCCTTTGTGCGGCTGCTGGCCTTTTCCACGCGCGCCATGCTGACTCTGCTGCGCATCAATGAATCCGCAGCGCGCGCCGTGACCGAAGAGGAAATCGTGGCAAGCCTCGCCGAAGGGCGGGATGCCGGAGTGATCGAGGCCAACGAGCACCAGATGGTGCAAAACGTCTTTCACCTCGATGACCGCTCACTGACGTCGATCATGGTCCCGCGCGGCGACGTGCAATGGCTGGATGCCGACATGACCGTCACCGAGGCATTGCAGGCCTCGGCCGACGACCACTCGAAGGGCGGGCATTCCTGGTACCCGGTGTGCCGCAATTCGCTGGATGACGTGGTCGGCATCATCAGCGTGGCGCGCCTGCTGGCATTGGGCTCGGATGCCGCCGGCACCACGCTGTACGAACATGTGCTGCCGGCTTCTTTCCTGCCCGAGACGCTCAGCGCCATGGAGCTGCTGGAGCAATTGCGTGCCCGGTCCGGGCGCATGGTGTTTGTGGTGGATGAATATGGCGTGGTGCAGGGCATCATGACGCCCCGGGATTTGCTCGAGGCGATTACCGGCGAGTTACAGCCTGTGACCGAGGCAGAAGCCTGGGCCATGCAGCGCGAGGATGGCTCCTGGCTATTGGACGGTCTGATGCCCATATCGGAGCTGAAGGCGCGCCTCGATATTCGTGATCTTCCCGATGAGCACCGCGGCCGATACAACACCGTGGCGGGCCTTCTCATGGCAGAAAGCGGTCATTTGCCCATTCTGGGGGAACGGGTAAGCTGTGCGGGCTGGATCTTCGAGGTGATCGATCTCGATGGCAAACGCATTGACAAGGTGCTGGCCATATCGGATTTATCCGAGAACTACTCTTCGCAATAGGCAGCAGCGATATTGTGGGTTTTGCTTACATGCGTCTTGCGCCATGTGCTGATTATGTTTTTATAATGAAAGCTCTTAAACTACTTTCAAGGCGCATACCATGAGCTCTTACAAGGAACTGCTGAAGCAGCGACAGGAACTGGAGCAACAGATCCAGGAAGCACGCAAGCGCGAGCTTGCCGACGCCGTGGGACAGGTTCGCAACTTGATTGCCGAATATGGTCTGACTGCCGATGACGTGTTTCCTGCAGCTCGTGGTCGTACCGCTGGCACAACCGGCGCCAAAGTGGCTCCCAAGTACCGCGATCCCGCAACCGGCCAAACCTGGACCGGACGTGGCAAGCCGCCAAAGTGGATTCAGAATCAGGACCGTGAGAAGTTTGTCATCTGATTTTCCCGTCGCGCATGAAAGAGCCCGCCCAGTGCGGGCTTTTTTCATTGTCACGGCCATTTGTCAAAAGATTGTCTCAGTTGAGAATCTCTATCATCTGAGGCGTAAAGTGTGGATCCGTGTATGAACATTTCCAGAGCGGCGATGCAAAGGCCGATTTTTGGCCGCGCCGCACAGGTGATGGTGGGGGATGTCCTTTATGGGAGTCTGGTGCGTGGCGAGATGCCCTTTTTGGGATCTTGATGCGCCTCAATGCCTGGGGGATGCGCGCATGTTTCAGAAGATTCCGAGCATTCTTTGATTTTCTTCAGCGGTGTCCGACTTGAATAATCAGGCCCCTGCCGCCATGGGTGGCGGCACGGGCACAATACGCACATGAACAAGCAGGTGTTGATTGCCGGCGGCGGCATTGGTGGCCTGGCCGCCGCCATCGGTGCGTCGCGGGCGGGTTGGGAAGTGCGTCTTTTCGAGCAGGCGCCCGCGCTCAGTGAAGTGGGCGCCGGAATCCAGATCGGTCCGAATGTCGTGCGGCGGCTTCAGGCCTGGGGCCTGCAAAAACCGCTGCAGCAGGTGGTGGCATTGCCGGGCAGCCTGCGCGTGCGCAGCGCAGTCACCGGGCAGGAATTGGCGCACATGCCCTTGGGCAGCGAGTCCGTGCAACGCTATGGCGCGGCCTACGCCACCATCCACCGGGCCGATCTGCAGCAATTGCTGCGGGAAGCCGCTCAGACTTATCCGGGCATGCACCTGAACCTGGGCCAGCCCATCGAGAGCTTTTCCGAGACCGACGGCGTGGTCACCGTGCGAACCCGGGCCGGCAAGCTGATCGAAGGCGATGCCCTGGTCGCCGCCGATGGCGTGCGCAGCGTTCTGCGCCAGCAGTTGCTGGGCGACGGCCCGCCGCGTGTCACCGGGCACCTGGCCTACCGCGCCCTGGTGCACCAGGCCCAGTTGCCCAAGCGCCTGCGGGCCACCGATGTCACGGCCTGGCTGGGCTCGCGCATGCATGCCATCCAGTACCCCGTGCGCCGGGGCGAGCTGCAGAACCTGGTGATCATCATCCAGGGCCCGGCGCCCGAGGATCTGGCTAACTGGGACCATGCGGGCAATCTCGACGATCTGGTGCGGGTGCTGCAGGGCAGTTGCCCCCAGCTGCTGGACCTGGTCCAGCATGTGCCAGCGGCCGGTGGCGACTGGCGGCTGTGGCCGGTGGGGGACCGCCCGCCCGTGCAATCGGCCGCGCAGATGGCGCGCGGCGTAGTGGCCTTGCTGGGCGATGCGGCCCATCCCATGCGCCCCTATCTGGCCCAGGGTGCGGGCATGGCGATTGAAGATGCAGCGGAGCTGCAGCGCGCCCTGTCCATGCACGATCTCGACGTCAACATGCGCCTGCGCCGCTACGCGCTCAACCGCTGGCAGCGCAATGCGCGCGTGCAGGCACGCTCGCAGCGCAATGGCCGCATCTTCCATGCCACGGGTCCTGTGCGCTGGGGGCGTGACCTGTCGCTGCGCCTGCTGGGCTCCCGGCTGATGGATCTGCCCTGGCTGTACCGCGGCGATGGCTCGGCCGCCAACGCCTTGTAGAGGCACAGACTCCGGCCGCTAGGCGGCGGATGCCTGGCGCAGCAGCGGCGAGGAGGGCAGGAAACGGAACGCGGTCGACGCGCCCACCAGCGTGGCTGCAATCGAGATCATCACGGCCTTGTAGGGCTCCACGCCCCAGGCCTCGGCCCAGGCCGCCACCCAGCCCGTGAACCATTGCACCAGGGCCACGCCCAGGAACATGGCCATGGTGAACAGCGACAGTGCGCGGCCGGTCATCTCGGGGGGGTAGGAAGCGCGCACATCGGCGTACTGCAGCACCGAATAGCCCGACAGCAGGCCCATGGCGAAGATCAGCGCCACATTGGTCCAGCCATGGTGCAAAAAGGCCATGAGCATGAACAGGCTGCCCATGAGCAGCGAGTAATTGGTGAGCCAGCGCCGGCGCCGTCCTGGGCCGGGATCCATGCGCCCGAAAATCGCGGGGCTGAATAGCGAGATCATCGATACGACCAGCGCCACATTGCCGCTTTCCACCAGCGAAAAGCCATAGCGATGGATGAGCAGCGGCCCCAGCCACAGGCCGCGCAGCGCCAGAAACGATGCATAGCAGGCCATGGCCAGCAGGACGATGCCCAGGGTGTGCGGCAGCGTGAACAGCTCGGCCATGCGGCGTGCCGCCACGCCCCAGCTTTCCCGTGCGGCGGTCTGTGCTCCGCTGCGGGCGGGCTCGTGCACGCGCCACCAGATCAGCAGCCACGACAGCGCCGACATCACGGCC
The DNA here is from genome assembly GCF_001682645.1 of Delftia sp. JD2. Classification (NCBI taxonomy): domain Bacteria; kingdom Pseudomonadati; phylum Pseudomonadota; class Betaproteobacteria; order Burkholderiales; family Comamonadaceae; genus Delftia; species Delftia sp. JD2. The sequence continues at coordinate 25,903 of NZ_LFJT01000071.1, read as the reverse complement.
AGCAGCGCAAAGCCCGAGCGCCAGCCGAAATGCTGGACCAGCCAGGCCAGTGGCGTGCCTGTGAACAGCAGCCCCAGTCCACCGACACCCATGCCCACGCCCGACAGAAAGGCAAAGCGGTCCATGGGAAAGTGGCGCGAGATGAACATGGTGCAGGCCAGAAAGGCGGGCGAGCAGCCCACGCCGATCAGCAACTGGCCCACCATCAGCCAGCCGTAATTGGGTGCGGCGGCGGACAGTGCCGATCCCGCGATCGCCAGCGGAAACGACAGCAGCACCGTGCGCCGCAGGCCATAGAGATCCATGCCGATGCCCATCAGCAACTGGGCCACGCCGAAGGACAGTCCGAACAGGCCGGCGAAGGCGCCCAGCGACTGGGCCGTGAGCCCGAAATCCTGCTGCAGACCCGTGGCCATGACCGAGGTGGTGGTGCGAAAGGCCTGGCTCAGCGCAAAGGCCGAGAGCAGGGACAGCAGCATGGCCCACAGCAGTTGGCTGCGCGGCGGCGGTGCTGCGGGGGAGGTCTGCGAAGCCTCTGTGTGTATGTTGTTGTGTGGGGGCTGTTGTGGCGCTGCGGACACGGTATTTCTCCTGGCGCCGCAGCTTACCTGTTTGCGCGCCTGCGCGCTGTCGCCACCGCAGCGGCCTGCCGTCGGTGGCGCCCGCCAGTTCTTACAGCTCGGTGCGCAGCGCCCAGATTTCGGGGAACAGCACCACGTCCAGCATCTTGCGCAGATAGCTGACGCCGCCGGTGCCGCCCGTGCCGCGCTTGAAGCCGATGACGCGCTCCACCGTGGTCAGGTGGCGGAAGCGCCACAGGCGGAAGGCGTCCTCGATGTCGGCCAGCTTTTCGCCAAGCTGGTACAGGTCCCAGTGCTTGTGGGGATCGCGGTAGACGGTGATCCAGGCCTGCTTGACGCCCTCGCTGGCCTCATAGGGCTGGGTCCAGTCGCGCTCCAGCCTGTCGGCGGGCACGTCGATGCCCTCGCGCGCCAGCAGCTGCAGGGATACGTCGTAGAGCGAAGGCGAGCGCCATGCCGTCTCCACCTGGGCCAGCAGGTCGGGCCGGTGGGCATGGGGCTGGAGCATGGCGGCGTTCTTGTTGCCCAGCGAGAACTCGATGCAGCGGTACTGGTAGCTTTGGAAGCCGCTGGAGTTGGCCAGGTAGGGGCGCATGGCCGTGTACTCGGGCGGGGTCATGGTGGACAGCACGGTCCAGGCGCTGACCAGTTGCTCCATGATGCGGCTCACGCGGGCCAGCATCTTGAAGGCGTCCGCACGCGTGCCGCCTGCGATGGCGGCCGTGGCGGCTCGGACCTCATGCAGCATCAGCTTCATCCACAGCTCGCTGGTCTGGTGCTGGATGATGAACAGCATCTCGTCATGCGCGGGCGACAGCGGATGCTGTGCCGTGAGGATCTGGTCCAGGTGCAGGTAGTCGCCATAGCTCATGGACTGGCTGAAGTCCAGCTGGGCGCGCTCCTCTTTGACGATGGATTCGGTGCGGCCGGGGCTGTTCATGGGGCAGCCGGAGTGTTCGGTGGTCATGTGGGAGTCTCGCAAGTCTCGACGCGGAAAATGCAGGGCGCAGCGTAACCGAATCCCGCGCTGAAATCCTGCGGGTTGCAAGAAGCGGGATGCGCGGGTGCTCCGGGCTGCGTAGAGTAGGGCATCCGACGACCCAGAAAGACATGCCGTGTCCAACCAAGCCATGAATCAAGCCAGCGATGCCACTGCCAACCCCACGGCCCTGGTGGCCCGATGCTGCCGCTGGCTGGAGACCGAGGAGCCCCCACCCGCCCTGGGCCAGCTTGCCGAACGCTCGGGCCTGAGCCCCTGGCAGCTGCACCGATTGTTCAAGCAGGCCACGGGCCTCACGCCCAAGGCCTATGCCAAGGCCCATCGCGCGCATGCCTTGCGCGCGGCGCTGCAGCCGGGCCAGAGCGACTCGGTCACCGATGCGGCCTACTCCAGCGGCTATGCGGCCAGCAGCAGTTTCTACCGCGACGCAGGCGCCATGCTGGGCATGGCGCCCGGCGACTACCGGCGCGGCGGCATGCGCCAGACCATCCGCTTTGCCGTGGCCGAATGCACGCTGGGCAGCATCCTCGTGGCCAGTACCGAGCGCGGCGTGTGCTGCGTACTGCTGGGCGACGACGCCGAGGCCCTGGTGCAGGACCTGCAGCAGCGCTTTCCGCTGGCCGAGCTGGTGGGCGGCGATGCGGGCTTCGAGCACACCGTGGCCCAGGTCGTGGCCCTGGTCGAGCAGCCGCGCCGCGGCCTGGCGCTGCCGCTGGACGTGCAGGGCACGGTCTTCCAGCAGCGCGTGTGGCAGGCGCTGTGCGCCATTCCGGCCGGCCAGACCCTGAGCTACTCGGAACTGGCCCTGCGCCTGGGCATGCCCACGGGCGCCCGCGCCGTGGCCAGCGCCGTCGCTGCCAACCCGATTGCCGTGGCCGTGCCCTGCCACCGCGTGGTGCGCAACGACGGCAGCATCTCCGGCTACCGCTGGGGCGTGGAGCGCAAGCGTGCCCTGCTGCTGCGCGAGGCGCGCCAGGCGCAGGAGGCCGCTGGCCGGGAGACAGGGCGGGAGAGCGGCCGAGCCCCGCTGCGCCAGGCCGGCAAGGCATGAGCGGGCGGCGTGGCGGCCACAGCCATGGCGCGCAGCAGCAACTGACGCTGCCGGCCGGCTATCGCATGAACGAGTTCTGGGGCTTTCACCGGCGCGATGCCCAGCGCCTGTCCGAATGCGATCTGCAGGACGGCGACACCATCCGCATGCACAAGGGCCTGATGTGGAAAGGCCTTCCCACGCTGCTGACCCTGGAGCTGACGCAGCAGTGCGAAGAGGCGGCCGTGGTGCAGGCCCGATGGCGCCTGCCCGCCGGTGCAGGCGCCATCGCCGGCATGGACGATGTGCTGGCCGCCATGCTGCGGCGCATGTTCGGACTGTCCCAGGATGTGGGCGAATTCGAGCGCCGTTTTGGCCGCCATGCGCGGCTGGGGCCGCTGCTGGCGCGCCAGCGTGGCCTGCATGTGCCGGCGGCCTGCACGCCCTGGGAGGCGCTGAGCTGGGCCGTCACCGGGCAGCAGATCAGCGTGGCGGCAGCCGTGTCGCTGCGCCGCCGCCTGATCGCCGCAGCCGGCCAGCCGGTGGCGCTGCACGATGGCCATGCCGACGCGCCGCAGCAGCTGTGGTGCATGCCGGAGGCCGCCCAGCTGGCGCAGCTCGGTGAGGAGGATTTGCGCGCCGCCGGCTTTTCGCGGAGCAAGACGCACACGCTGCGCCTGCTGGCCCAGGCCGTGCAGTCGGGTGAATTGCCGCTGGACGACTGGGCGGCCCTGCCTGAACTGCCGGTGGCCGAGATCCGCGAGCGGCTGCTGGCCCTCAAGGGCATAGGCCCGTGGACCGTGAACTACATGCTGCTGCGCGGCTATGGCCACCTGGACGGCCCGCTGCACGGCGATGTGGCCGTGCGCCGGGCCCTGGCCCTGCTGTTGAAGACGGACGCCATGGATGCGGCGCAGACCGAGTTGTGGCTGCGGGACTTCGCGCCCTGGCGCGCCCTGGTCGCGGCCCATCTCTGGGCCTCGCTGTCGTCCACGGCGTTCTGAGCGCCGGGCCTCAGGCTTCAGGTCACCGCATTGACGCGGTTGAACTCCGGCTTGCGCCATTCGCCCGATTCCAGCACCTGGCGCAGGTGCTCCACGGCATGCCAGACATCTTCGAATCCCACGTACAGCGGCGTGAAGCCGAAGCGCAGGATGTCCTTGTGCAGGCCCGTGCCGTCGCCCTTGCGGAAGTCGCCGATCACGCCGCGCGCGATCAGCGCCTGCACGATGGCATAGGCGCCGCTGTCCTTGCCGTCCACGCCCAGTCCCTCCTCGCGCGTGAGGCAGACCTGGGAGCCGCGCCGGCCGTGCTCGCGCGGCGTGGCCAGGCCCAGGCCGTGGCCCTGGCAGCGTTCCTCGACCAGGGCGATGAACAGGTCGGTCAGCGCCAGCGACTTGTTGCGCAGCGCGTCCATGCCGCCCAGCGGCTCCACGGCCGTGAACACGTCCAGGCCGCACTGCAGCACGCTCAGGCTGACCATGGGCTGGGTGCCGCACAGGTAGCGCTGTATGCCCTGGGCCGGGTGGTAGTCCGGCACGAACTTGAAAGGCTCGGCATGGCCGAACCAGCCCGACAGCGGCTGCCAGAAGCGGTTGATCAGGCGCGGGTTGGCCCAGACAAAGGCCGGCGCGCCCGGGCCGCCGTTGAGGTACTTGTAGCTGCAGCCGATGGCGAAGTCGGCATTCGCGCCCTTGAGATCGACAGGCACGGCACCCGCGCTGTGGCACAGGTCCCAGACGCAGAGAATGCCCTTGCCCTGCGCGGCAGCCGTCACGGCAGCCATGTCGTGCATGGCGCCCGTGCGGTAGTTGACATGGGTGAGCATGCAGATGGCGACCTCGTCGGTCAGCGCGCCGGCAATTTCCTCGGGTTCGAGCAGCACCAGCTCCAGGCCGTATTCCTGGCAGACCGACTGGGCGATATAGAGGTCGGTGGGGAAGTTGCTGCGCTCGCTGATCAGGCGCTTGCGCTGCGGCGCGTCCTCGCGCGCGATGCGGGCCGCCGCTGTCAGCACCTTGTAGAGGTTGATGGAGGCCGTGTCGGTGAACACCAGCTCACCCGCGCCCACGCCCAGCCAGGGGGCGAACTGGTCGCCCAGGCGCTGGGGCAGGCTGATCCATCCGGCATCGTTCCACGAGCGGATCAGGCCCTGCGCCCATTCCTGCTGCACCACCTCGGCCACGCGCGCGGCGGCGGCGCGGGGGCTGGCGCCCAGCGAATTGCCGTCAAGGTAGATCACGCCTTCGGGCAGCGTGAATTGGTCGCGCAGGGCGCGCAGCGGGTCTTGCGCATCGAGGGTGAGGCAGTCTTGCAGGCTCGTCACGGGGTCTCCTTGGGTATCGAAAAGGCGAAAAGGCGAAAGGCGCGGGCAGGGCCGGCGCCGCAATGCGGGCAGGGATCAGGCCAGGGCGCGCAGCACGGCGCGCACGGGCGAGGCATCGGCCTCGACCAGCTTGAGCGGCAGGGCGATGAGCTCGTAGTCGCCCTCGGCCACCTCGTCCAGCACCAGGTTCTCCAGCACGCGCAGGCCGCGCCGGCGGATCACCTGGTGGCTGTCCAGGCTCTTGCTGCTGGCCGGGTCGATGCTGGCCGTGTCTATGCCGATGAGCTTCACGCCCAGGTCGGCCAGCCGCTCGACCGTGGCCGGTGCATAGGCTGCCAGTTCCTGGTCCCAGGTGGTGGGGGCGCGCTCGTAGGTGCGCACCAGCACGCGTGCCGGGAGATGCTCCACGGCGTGGGCGATGTGCTCCCATTCGACCAGCGGTCCCTTGCCGATGGCGTGGATCACGCGGCAGGGGCCGAGGAAGGCGTCCAGGTCCACGTTGCCGATGGATGCCCCGTCGGCGTCATAGTGCAGCGGTGCATCGGCATGCGCTCCCACATGGGGCGACAGCGTGATGGCGCTGACATTGACCGGGCAGCCCGGACCGATGGTGGCGCACCATTGCTGGCTGTAGGCCGTGTCGCCGGGAAAGACGGGGCTGGCGGCCTGCACGGCCGGGGAGATGTCCCAGAGTCTGCGGGTCATGGCTTCAGTCCTTCTTGCGCGCTTGTGCGCGGGGCCGGTACCACAGCGCATACACCAGTGCCAGCAGGCCCAGGAAGGGCAGGCCCGTGAGCAGCGTCATGTGGAAGACCTCGGTGAAATAGGTGGTGACGATCACGCCCAGCATCAGCGCGGCGCCGGCCAGCGTGAACAGCGGAAAGCCCCACATGCGGAACTGCAGGCGCTGGCCCGGATGCTCGCGCGACCAGCGCGCGCGGAAGAACAGATGGGTCACGAAGATCATGAACCAGGTGAACATGGCGCCGAACATGGACACGGACATCATCCACAGCAGCGAGCCCTCGGGCTTCCACAGGTTCACGGCCACGGCCACGGCAATGCCCAGGCAGGAGATGGCAATCGCCGCCACGGGCACGCCGCGGCTGTTCAGCCGCCCGAACACCGAGGGCGCATAGCCGCCGCGCGACAGGCTGAACATCATGCGCGAGGTCACATACAGCTGGCTGTTCATGGCCGACAGCGCGGCCACCAGCACCACGAAGTTGATGATGCTGGCAGCGCCCGGGATGCCGATGATCTCCATCACCTTCACGAAGGGGCTCTTGTCCGTGCCGGCCTGCTGCCACGGCACGATGGCAAGCATCAGCGCGATCGTGGCCAGGTAGAAGATCACCAGGCGCGCCATGGTAGTGCGAAAGGCCCGGGTGATGGCGCGCTTGGGGTCCTCGGCCTCGCCGGCCGCCACGGCCACGGCCTCCAGGCTCAGGTAGCTGAAGATGGCGATGATCACGGCCACCCAGGTGCCCCACAGGCCCTTGGGGAAGAAGCCGCCATCGGCCGTGTAGTTGAAAAAGCCGATGCCCTGGGGCTGCGACCCGAACACCACCCAGGCGCCGATCAGGATGAAGGCCACGATGGCGATGATCTTGACCATGGAAAAGCCGTACTCCACCTGGCCGAAGGCCTTGACGCTGCTGGCGTTGACGGCCACCAGCGCGCCCGAGAACACCAGCACCCAGATCCAGCGCGGCACGTCCGGGAACCAGTAGCCCATGTAGATGCCGATGGCCGTCACCTCCATGCCCACGGCCAGCACCACGGCGGCCCAGTAGGCATAGCGGACCATGAAGCCGGCCAGGGGGCTGATGTAGTGCTCGGCATAGGCGCCGAACGAGCCCGAGGTCGGGTGGGCCACCGTCATCTCGGCCAGGCAGCCCATGAGCAGCAGCGAGATCAGCGCGCCGATGGCGTAGCTGACCAGCACGCTGGGCCCGGCGAAGCCGATGGCGAAGGCGCTGCCCATGAACAGGCCGGTGCCGATGGCGCCGCCAATGGCGATCATCACCATCTGGGCGGCGGACAGCTGCTGGCGCAGGCCGGTTTCTCGTTGCTGAATGTCTTGGAAGGCGGCCATGGTGCGCGGCAGGTGGGGGCTGAAAGCGGAAGGCGTAAGTATCTGCGCTTTCACCGCGGGCCCCGGGCTGGCCGCTGCAAAACCATGGGAGGGTCCGGCTCAGGCGCCGCGTGCGTAGCAGCCCGGCGTCAGCGCATGGTGTGCCTTGAAGGCGCGCTGCAGGTGCGCCTGGTCGGCAAAGCCCATGGCATAGGCCGCATCGGACAGCGCCGCCCCCGTGGCCAGCAGGCGGCGCGCGCCGTTGATGCGCAGGTTCAGGCGGTAGCTGCCGGGCGTCATGCCCGTGGCCGCCTTGAAGCGGCGGATGAAGCGCGTGGCGCTCATGCCGCATTCCTGGGCCAGCGATTGCACGGTCAGGCCCGCATCGGGCCCCGCATGCAGGCGCTGCAGTGCGGGGGCCAGGGCCGCCGCATCGCCGGGCAGGGGCAAGGCCGCGGGCTGGGCACAGCGGTCCAGCAGGTGCTCCAGGCCCAGGGCCAGGCGGTCGGCGGCCGCCGTGCCATCGACGGGGCGGCACAGGCCATCCACCAGGCTGGCGATGTCCGCATCCGTGAGCGTGCGCCGGGGAAAGCGCAGCGCGGCCACGCCCAGCCGCGCGTGCAGCCAGTCGGCATCGACAAACAGCATGCGGTAGGACCACGGCGCGCCGGGGTCGGGATTGCAGGCATGCCAGGCGCCGGGCTCGATCAGCACCACGCCGCCCGCCTCCACAGGCTGCGGGCCGTGGGCATGGTGGAACACGGTGCGGCCCGCGTCCACGATGCCGATCGAATACTCGGCATGCATGTGCAGCCGAAAGCAATGCGGCGAGCGCGCACTGTCGCGCAGCTCGGCCCAGGGGGCGGCCGGATGGCGGTGGAAGCGGTGGGGAGAGGTTGAAGTCATGGCGGCCAGCCATCATGCCAGCATGGCCGCCACGCTGGCGACCAGCAGCAGGGCCAGCAGGCGGTGGAACAGGCGCTGGCGGCGTTCGGTGCGCAGCCAGCCCGAAAGCAGCTGGCCCAGCAGCGCCCAGCTGCCGACCCCCACCAGGCAGGCCAGCAGCGAAATGGAGCAAAACTGCAGGAGCGCCCACGGCGCATTCGCGTGGGGCAGCACGAACAGGCCCACGCCGGCCAGTGCCACCAGCCAGGCCTTGGGGTTGAGCGTCTGCACGGCCGTGCCCTGCAACAGCGCTTGCAGCAGGGCCTGCAGCGGGCGGTGCGATCCGCCGTCTTGCTGCCCCCCGGCCTGGCCCACAGGCGCATTGGCCAGCCGCCAGGCCAGCCACAGCAGATAGGCGGCGCACAGCCACTGTGCGGCCGTGGACAGCTGCGGCAGCGTCTGCAGCAGCCACTGTGCTCCCTGGCCCATGACCCAGACCACGGCCGCATAGCTGGCGCTGGCGCCCAGCACGTAGGCGGCAGAGACCAGGCGCGAGCGGGCTGCGCCGTGGCGCAGGGCCAGCACATTGACGGGGCCGGGCGTGATGGCGCCGACGAGGGTGAAGACGCCCATGGCGAGCAGCGAGGAGGACATGAGATTTCGCGCGGACGCAGGACTGCACAAGGCCCGCAGTCTCGTCCCGCACGCCGCCCCTGTATTGAACGCAATTGCGGGGCGCCGGCATGTCCGTCACATCCTCTAGGGGAGCATGGCGTAGGCCACGATCTCCAGCTTCATGCCCGGCACCACCAGCGCCGAAATCCCCATGCTGGAGCGGTTGGGGTAGGGCGCCTCGAAGAACTCGCGGTACACGGCGTCGATGGCCGGCATGTCGGCCACGTCGGTCATGTAGATCAGCACCTGGGTCACATGCGCCAGCGTGCCGCCTGCGGCCTGCAGCGCGTTGCGCAGGTTGGTGAAGGTCAGGCGCGCCTGCTGTCCGATGGGGCCGGTGTCGATGCTGCCGTCGGGCCGCACGGGGCCGTGGGCCGTGAACAGCATCTGGCCGCTGGCCTTGACGGCCCAGGAGAAGGGCTGCTTGAGCGGCGGCAGTCCCACGTCGATGATTTGCTTCATGGATTTCCTTGTGTTTTGACTACATGCGAAGGCATGGTGTTCTTGCGTCGGAAACTGGGCGCGGCCCATCGGCGGACGCCGAGCAAGGGCCGTCCCGCAGCGATGGTGTCGTCCCGCGCCCGCGCAGCGAGAGCGGGGGAAGCGGCAAAGCCGCTCAGGGGTCACAGTTTCGTTCTCACGGACCAGATTTCGGGGAACAGCACCACGTCCAGCATCTTGCGCAAATAGCTGACGCCGCCGGTGCCGCCCGTGCCGCGCTTGAAGCCGATGACGCGCTCCACCGTGGTCACATGGCGAAAGCGCCACAGGCGGAAGGCGTCCTCGATGTCGGCCAGCTTTTCGCCGAGCTGGTACAGGTCCCAGTGCGACTGCGGGTCGCGGTAGACCTGGGCCCAGGCGGCCTCGACCTCGGGGCTGGCCGTGTAGGGCAGGGTCCAGTCGCGCTCCAGGTGCCCGGCAGGAATGGCCAGCCCCTGGCGTGCCAGCAGGCGCAGGGCCTCGTCGTACAGGGAAGGTGCGCGCCATGCGGCATCCACCCGGGCCAGCAGGTCGGGCCGGTGGGCATGGGGCTGGAGCATGGCGGCATTCTTGTTGCCCAGCGCGAACTCGATGCAGCGGTACTGGTAGCTCTGGAAGCCGCTGGAGCTGGCGAGATACGGGCGCATGGCCGTGTACTCGGTAGGCGTCATGGTGGCCAGCACGGACCAGGCGCCGACCAGCTGCTCCATGATGCGGCTCACGCGGGCCAGCATCTTGAAGGCATCTGCATGGCGGTCGGCCGCCACGGCGGCCGTGGCCGCGCCCAGCTCGTGCAGCATGAGCTTCATCCACAGCTCGCTGGTCTGGTGCTGGATGATGAACAGCAGCTCGTCATGCGTGGGCGACAGCAGTTGCTGTGCGCCCAGGATGGCGTCCAGCTGCAGATAGTCGCCATAGCTCATGGACTGGCTGAAATCCAGCTGTGCCCTTTCCTCTGCGACGATGCGCTCGGTCAGGCCGCCATGGACGGGGCAGCCGCTCATTGCGGTGCCTCCAGCACCGTGGCAATGGCGTCGGCCACGTACTGCACGTTGGCGGCGGACAGGCCCGACATGCACATGCGGCCCGAGCGGATCAGGTACACGCCGTGCTCGTCGCGCAGGCGGTGGACCTGGGGCTCGCTGATGCCGGTGTAGCTGAACATGCCGCGCTGGGTCAGCAGGAAGCCGAAGTCGCGCCGCTCGCCAAAGCGTTCATGCAGCGCGCCGTGCAGCTGGGCGCGCATGTCCTTGATGCGGCCGCGCATCTGCGCCAGCTCCTGCGCCCATTGGGCGCTCAGCTCGGGCGACGCCAGCACCAGCTGCACCAGGCGCGCGCCGCGAGTTGGGGGCGAGGAATAGTTGCTGCGCACCGTGGCCTTGAGCTGGCCCAGCACATTGCCGGCCGTGGCCGCGTCGCTGCAGACCACGCTGAGGCCGCCCACGCGTTCGCCATACAGCGAGAAGTTCTTGGAAAACGAGTTGGCCACAAAGGCCTGGGCGCCCGCATCGGCCAGCGCGCGCACGGACCAGGCGTCTTCATCGAGCCCATCGCCAAAGCCCTGGTAGGCCATGTCCACGAAGGGGATCAGGCCGCGCTCCACGATCACGGGGATGAGTTGCTGCCACTGCTCGCGCGACAGGTCCACGCCCGTGGGGTTGTGGCAGCTGGCATGCAGCAGCACCACGCTGCCCGAGGGCAGGCTGCGCAGTGTCTGCAGCATGGCGTCGAAGCGCAGGCTGCCCGTGGCCGCGTCGTAGTAGGGGTAGCTGTGGGTGCGCAGGCCCGCGCCCTGGAAGATGGCCAGGTGGTTGTCCCAGGTGGGATCGCTGAGCCAGACCTCGGCATCGGGGAAATAGTGCTTGATGAAGTCCGCGCCCAGCTTGAGCGCGCCCGAGCCGCCCAGGGTCTGCACGGTGGCGATGCGCTGTGCGCGCACGGCCTCGTGCTCGGCGCCGAACACCAGGTTCTGCACCAGCTGGCGGTAGGGAGCAATGCCTTCGATGGGCAGGTAGCCGCTGGGGCTTTGCTCGCGGGCCAGGGCATCGCCAGCCTGGCGCACGGAGTCCAGCACGGGCAGGCGGCCGGCCTCGTCGAAATACAGGCCGATGCTCAGGCTGACCTTGTCGGTGCGCGGGTCCTGCTGGAAGGCTTCCATCAGCGACAGGATGGGATCTCCGGGGTAGGGCGGGACGTGGCTGAACATCGAGGCGCGTGCGGTATCGAGGGGGGCAAGAGTCGTCATGTTTCTAAGGGAGGGGGAAAAACGGGAGGCCGGATGTCACCGGGCGGGAGCCTGGGCTTGCGCTTGGGCTTGGGCTGAGGTTTGGGTCTGAGGGGCGGGCTGGCCGGCCGGCTTGCGGTACCAGATGGCGTAGATGGCGCCCAGCAGCAGCAGGAAGGGCAGGCCGGTGAGCACGGTCAGGCGGAACACGTCGGTGAACAGCGTGGACACCAGGGCGGCCAGCATCAGCGCCGCGCCCAGCAGCGTCAGCACCGGAAAGCCCCACATGCGAAAGGCCAGCGGCTTGTTGCCCTGGCGCACCCAGTGGATGCGGAAGAACAGGTGGGTCACGAAAATCATGAACCACGTGAACATGGCGCCGAACATGGCCACGGCCATCATCAGCATGAAGGACTGCTCGGGATTGATGATGTTGAACAGCGTGGCCACGGCAATGCCCAGGCAGGACAGCAGCAGCGCCGGCAGCGGCACGCCGCGCGAGTTCACGCGGCCCAGCACGGCGGGCGCATGGCCGGCGCGCGAGAGGCTGAACATCATGCGGGTGGTGATGTACAGCTGGCTGTTCATGGCCGACAGGGCAGCCACCAGCACCACGAAATTGACCACGCTGGCCGCGCCGGGCAGGCCGATGATCTCCATCACCTTCACGAAGGGGCTGCCGTCCTTGCCGGCGGCCGACCACGGCACGATGGCCAGCATCAGCGCAATCGTGGCCAGGTAGAACACCACCAGGCGCACCATGGTGGAGCGGAAGGCGCTGGTGACGGCGCGCTGCGGGTCCTTGGCCTCTCCGGCGGCCACGGCGATCATCTCGATGCTCAGGTAGCTGAAGATGGCGATGATCACGCCCACCCAGGTGCCCCACAGGCCGTTGGGGAAGAAGCCGCCGTTGTTGACGTAGTTGGCAAAGCCCACGCCGGCCGGGCGGGTGCCGAACACCACCCAGGCGCCGACCACGATGAAGGCCACGATGGCGATGATCTTGATCATGGAGAAGCTGTACTCCACGGCGCCGAAGGCCTTGACGCTCATCATGTTCACGCCGATCAGCGCGCCCGAGAAGATCACCACCCAGGCCCAGCGCGGCACCTCGGGGAACCAGTAGCCCATGTACAGGCCCACGGCCGTCACCTCGGTGCCCACGGCCAGCACCACGCAGGCCCAGTAGGCATAGCGCACCACGAAGCCGGCCCAGGGGGCGATGTAGTGCTCGGCATAGGCGCCGAACGAGCCCGAGGTCGGGTGGGCCACCGTCATCTCGGCCAGGCAACCCATCAGCAGCAGCGAGATCACCGCGCCGATGGCATAGCTGATCAGCACGCTGGGCCCGGCGAAGCCGATGGCAAAGCCGCTGCCCAGGAACAGGCCGGTGCCGACGGCACCGCCGATGGCGATCATGGTCATCTGTCCGGCGGACAGCTGCTGTTGGAGTCCGGCTTCGCGCTGGACGATGTCTTCGAAGGCTGGCATGGGTTGTTGTCTCCGTTGCTGTGGGGGGCTTCGGAGGCGGATGCTAGTTACGGCCTTCGCAGGGCGTTTAGTAGTTATCCCTAAATGCGCTTGATCTTGGATAAGTTATTCTGTGAAACATGAATTCATAGGTGGTTTATGTCAATCGAGATCGACAGAACGGACCGGCTGCTGATCCGCGCCTTGCAGGACAACGCGCGGCTGACCTCGGGCGAATTGGCGCAACGCGTGCACTTGTCGCAATCGCCGTCGTGGCGGCGCATCAAGCGGCTGGAGGATGAGGGCGTGATCACCGGCTACCACGCCGCGCTGAGCCGGCGCGCCATCGGCTTTGGCGTGCTGGCCTTCGTGATGGTGGGCATAGACCATCAGAACGAGGAGTCATCGCGCCACTTCCAGGAAGCGGTCTGCGCCATTCCCGAGGTCGTGATGTTCCACGGCATCTCGGGGCCGGAGGACTTCCTGCTGGTCGTCGTGGCGCGCGATCTCGATGCCTATTCGGACCTGCTGCTCACCCGCCTGCACCGGCTGCCCGGCGTGCGCCAGGTGCACACGCATTTCTCGCTGCAGGAGTTCAAGGGGCAGTTGGCGGGGCTGCCCGTGGAATAGCGGCTGGTGGTGGCGGCTGTTGGCGCCTGGCTGGTTGCTACAGCAGGCCGCTGTCCAGCGCCTGCATGCCATGGCGCACGCGCACGCGGTTGCAGGCATCGCTGCCGGCCGCAAATTCGCGGCAAGGCGAGGGCCGCCACTCGTAGATGCCGCAATGGGCCTTCTCGCCCACCTTGCCCACCAGCGCTGCGCAGCGCGGGCGCGACCAGTCCGTGCCGCGCATGCGGCAGGTGTAGTCGGTGACTTCCTCGATCAGCCCGGCCGGCACGCGGCCGCCATGCTCCTGCGACTCGTGCACGGAAAAGTCCACGCGAAACGATGCGCAGCAGGCGCCGCAGCTCAGGCAGGGATGGGTCATGGCGTGGGCAAGCAGGTGCAGGTGCGGATCGTGGGAGCGCGATTGTCGCGCGCACGCGTGCGGGGCGCCTGGAACCGGCCAAAAACCATGACGGCCATTTGGCAAGACCCTGCCTCTTACTCCGATACCATGCGCGGGCTTCCCACGGGGATTCGATCAAAATCAAAATGAGAATAAAAATCAGTTGATACAACACGCCATGCATTCGATGAATCCCGGGACGGACGCCACGGCTCCGTCCGCGCTGTCCGCGCCTCCCAGCTCTCCAAGCCCGGCCACCGCTGCGGCCATCACCCTGGATGCGCTGCCGCGCCAGGTTCCGGCGCGCGTGGTCGAGCTCCATGCGGCGCGCGACACGGCCGAGCAGGAACTGCTGCTGCGCCTCATGGAAATCGGTTTCCTGCCGGGCGAGCCCGTTCGCATCCTGGCCGCAGGCTTTCCGGGCGACGACCCGCTGGCCGTGCGCGTGGGCCAGGCCACGTTCGCGCTGCGCCGCCATGAGGCGGCCCTGGTGCGCGTGGCACCTGAGGCGGTGGCATGAGCGCGTCGTCCTCTCCCAAACTCATCCAGCCGCTGCAGCCTGCCCAGGGTGGCGGCGGCAGCGGTGATTCCGCACTGCGCCTGGCCTTGCTGGGCAACCCCAACTGCGGCAAGACAGCCTTGTTCAACCTGCTGACCGGCGCACGCCAGAAGGTGGCCAACTACGCGGGCGTGACCGTGGAGCGCAAGGAAGGCTGGCTGAGCACGGCCAGCGGCCGGCGTGTGCGCGTGCTGGACCTGCCGGGCACCTACAGCCTGCACGCCCACAGCGAGGACGAACGCATCACGCGCGACATCGTCTCGGGCCGCCACGCGCGCGAGGCGCCTCCCGAATTGCTGGTCTGCGTCACCGACGCCACCCATCTGCGCCTGAACCTGCGCCTGGTGCTGGAAGCCCAGCGCCTGGGCCTGCCCATGCTGCTGGTGCTGAACATGAGCGACATGGCCAGGCGCCAGGGCATCGATATCGACCGAGAGGCGCTGTCACGCGCCCTGGGCATGCCCGTGCTGTCCACGGTGGGCGTGCGCCAGGACGGCGCGCGCGAACTGCTGCAATGGCTGGACGGCCCCGAAGCCCGCGCCCTGGCGGCGCCGCAGCTGCAGGCCCCGGCCCGCCCGGGCGATGCGCGCGAGCAGGTGCTGGCCCTGCACCAGCAGGTGGCCCGCATCATGGCCGACTGCGTCAAGGAACCCGTGGTGGACACCCGGCGCGATGACCGCATCGACGCCGTGGTGCTGCACCCGCTGTGGGGCATGCTGCTGCTGGCGGCCACGCTGTTCCTGATGTTCCAGGCCGTGTTCAGCTGGGCGCAGCCGCTGATGGACGGTATCGAGGGCGGCATCTCGGCCGTCTCGGCCCTGGTCAACGAGCACATGCCCGAAGGCGCGCTGCGCAGCCTGCTGGCCGACGGCGTGATCGCGGGCACCGGCGCCGTGCTGGTCTTCCTGCCGCAGATCCTGATCCTGTTCCTGTTCATCCTTGCGCTGGAGGACTCGGGCTACCTGCCGCGTGCCGCCTTCATGCTGGACCGCATCATGGGCAAGGTCGGCCTGTCGGGCCGCTCCTTCATTCCGCTGCTGTCCAGCTTCGCCTGCGCCGTGCCCGGCATCATGGCCACGCGCTCCATCACCAGCTGGCGCGACCGCCTGGTGACCATCATGATCGCGCCGCTGATGACCTGCTCGGCGCGCCTGCCGGTCTATGCGCTGCTGATCAGCGCCTTCATTCCCGAGCGCACGGTGGGCGGCCTCTTCAACCTGCAGGGCCTGGTGCTGTTCGCGCTGTACGTGGCCGGCATCGCCAGCGCCATGGCCGTGGCCGGCGTGGCCAAGTTGGCCGGCCGCAGCGCCGGACCCACGCCGCTGCTGATGGAGCTG
Organism: Delftia sp. JD2; assembly: GCF_001682645.1. Classification (NCBI taxonomy): domain Bacteria; kingdom Pseudomonadati; phylum Pseudomonadota; class Betaproteobacteria; order Burkholderiales; family Comamonadaceae; genus Delftia; species Delftia sp. JD2. The sequence goes on along the minus strand of NZ_LFJT01000071.1, from coordinate 10,250 downwards.
CCCTCCTACCGCTGGCCCAGCCCGCGCAGCCTGGCCCTGGGCCTGTACGAGCGCGCCATGATCTTCCTGCGCCGCGTCGGCGGCATCATCCTGACCGTGAGCATCGTGCTGTGGTTCCTGGCCAGCTACCCGGCGCCGCCCGATGGCGTCACCGAAGCGGCCATCCGCTACAGCTTTGCGGGCCGCATCGGCGGCTGGCTGGAGGTGGTGCTGGCGCCGATCGGCTTCAACTGGCAGATCGCCATCGCCCTGGTGCCGGGCATGGCCGCGCGCGAGGTGGCCGTCAGCGCCATGGGCACGGTCTATGCCCTGTCCGCCGCCAGCGACGAGGCCATGGCCGAGCAACTGGGCCCGCTGATCGCCCACACCTGGTCTATGGCCACGGCACTGTCGCTGCTGGCCTGGTTCGTGTTCGCGCCCCAGTGCATCTCCACGCTGGCCGCCGTGCGGCGCGAGACCAACGGCTGGCGCTATCCGCTGCTGATGACCGGCTATCTGTTCGCGCTGGCCTACCTTGCCAGCTTCATCACCTACCGCGTGGCCATCGCATTGGGCGCGGGCTGAAAGGAACAAGCACCATGTGGCAGAACATCATCGTCGGGTTGATCGTGGCCCTGGCCGGCATGTCCCTGGTCTGGCGCTATCTGCCTGCGCGCTGGCGCCAGAAGGCCGGGCAGATGCATCCGGCACTGGCGCCCAAGGATGCGGGCGGCTGTGGCGGCTGCAGTGCCTGCGGCGGGGACAGTTGCGCACCGGACAAGCGGGTGCCGTAAGGCCACGGCCCGAACTTCCGCCGGGAAAAAAGAATGCCTGCAGGCGCAAAGCCTGCAGGCATTCTTTTTTGAGCGGACTGCGTTGTCAGTTCGGCTGGCGGCCCAGCAGCAGGTATTCCATCAGAGCTTTCTGCACATGCATCCGGTTCTCCGCCTCATCCCAGACCACGGACTGCGGCCCGTCGATGACCTCGGCCTCCACTTCCTCGCCGCGATGGGCGGGCAGGCAGTGCATGAACAGGGCATCGCCACGTGCGGCGGCCATCATTTCGGCGTCCACGCACCAGTCGGCAAAGGCCTTCTTGCGGGCTTCGTTCTCGGCCTCGTAGCCCATGCTGGTCCACACGTCGGTGGTCACGAGGTCGGCGCCCTTGCAGGCGTCCAGCGGGTCCTTGAAGACCTTGTAGCAGCCCTCGCGCGGGGTCTTGCCGCCAAAGGCCAGCTTCTCGTCCACCTCGTAGCCGCCCGGCGTGCTGACGTGGACGGTGAAGCCCAGCAGGTCGGCCGCCTGCAGCCAGGTGTTGGCCATGTTGTTGCCGTCGCCGACCCAGGCGACGGTCTTGCCCTGGATCGAGCCGCGGTGCTCGATGAAGGTGAAGATGTCGGCCAGGATCTGGCAGGGGTGGAACTCGTTGGTCAGGCCGTTGATGACGGGCACGCGCGAGTATTCGGCAAAGCGCACGATCTTGTCCTGGCCATAGGTGCGGATCATCACCAGGTCGGTCATGCGGCTGATGACGCGTGCGCTGTCCTCGATGGGCTCGGCGCGGCCCAGCTGGCTGTCGCCCGTGGTCAGGTGGACCACCGAGCCGCCGAGCTGGTACATGCCCGCCTCGAAGCTCACGCGGGTGCGCGTGCTGGCCTTCTCGAAGATCATGGCCAGCGTGCGGTCGCTGAGCGTGTGGTGCTTTTCGTAGCCCTTGAACTTCTTCTTGATCAGGGCCGCGCGTTCGAGCACATAGGCGTACTCGTCGGCCGTGAAGTCGGAAAACTGCAGATAGTGCTTGATGGCAGTCATAGGCAGGTACTCATTCGGACAGGAATTGCACGATCAGGGGCTTGAGCTTGGCGACCACTTCGTCGGCTTCGGCCTCGGTCATGATCAGCGGCGGCACCAGGCGCACCACGGTGTCGGCGGTCACGCTGAACAGCAGGCCGGCTTCGGCGCCACGGCCCAGCAGGGCGCCGCAGGGCTTGTTCAGCTCGATGCCGATGATCAGGCCCTGGCCGCGCACATCGACCACGCCCTTGACGTCGGCCAGTTCCTTTTGCAGCGTGGCCTTCAGGTGGTCGCCCACCTTGGTGGTGTGGGCCAGCAGGCCGTCCTCTTCCATGATGCGGATGGTTTCGATGCCCGCGCGCATGGCCAGCGGATTGCCGCCGAAGGTGGAGCCATGGTTGCCCGGCTGCAGCACGGTGGCCGCCTTGCCATGGGCCACGACGGCGCCGATGGGCACGCCCGAGCCCAGGCCCTTGGCCAGGGTCATCACGTCGGGGACGATGCCGGCCCACTGGTGGGCGAACCACTTGCCCGTGCGGCCCATGCCGGCCTGGACTTCGTCGAACATCATCAGCCAGCCGTTGACATCGCACAGTGCGCGCACCTGCTGCATGTACTCGATGCGCATGGGGTGCAGGCCGCCTTCGCCCTGGATGGGCTCCATCATCACGGCCACCACGTCGGGGTTGCCGGCCGTGGCCTTCTGGAGCGCCTCGAAGTCGTTCACCGGCACGCGCAGGAAGCCGTCGAGCAGCGGGCCGAAGCCGTCGCGCACCTTGGGGTTGCCCGTGGCCGTCATGGTGGCGATGGAGCGGCCGTGGAAGGCATGCTCGTAGACCACGATCACCGGCTTGGCGATGCCCTTGTCCACGCCGTACTTGCGCGCGATCTTGATGGCGGCCTCGTTGGCCTCCAGGCCCGTGCTGCAGAAGAAGACATTGGTCATCTTCGAGCGCTCGGTCAGCAGCTTGGCCAGCGTTTCCTGGCCGGGCACGTGGTAGTAGTTGGAGGTGTGGATGAGCTTGGCCACCTGGTCCTGCAGCGCAGGCACCAGCTTGGGGTGGTTGTGGCCCAGCGTGTTCACTGCAATGCCGCCCAGCGCATCGAGGTACTGCTTGCCGTTGACGTCCCACACGCGGCAGCCCTGGCCTCGCTCCAGAGCGATCGGTACGCGGCCATAGGTGTTCATCACGTGGGGCGAGGCAGCCTCAATGAAAGCGGTCATTGCAAAAATCTCCTGAGCTGGAAAGTAAACGGCATCCGGGCGTTGCCGCCGCAGATGCCTGAAAAACAGCGAAGCCCGATTCTAGGGGCCGCGCGATGGCCTACCGTTGCGGTTTGCGCATCACAGCCATGCAATGAACCTACGCCACACTTGGGTAGTGCGCTGCAACAAGGCCTCAGCTCTTATATAAGAGATAAAATGCCGGCTTGGCCTGCTGGCAGCGATCCTGCCTGTGGGCTCTGACTTTTTTGAAGGACTTGCGCAAGCAGGATGTGGCAGGGCGCCGTGCCCCTTGGCAGGTCGCCTGTGTTGTTCCTTGTTGCGCAAGTCGTATTTTGGCGTGCATCCTGATGGTCTCTCCCTCCAGCAAAGAACTGTTCATCCAGGGCATCACCCACGAAGGCAAGACTTTCCGGCCCAGCGACTGGGCTGAGCGGCTGGCAGGCGTCATGAGCCAGTTTCGCCCCGGTGGTGCCCAGCGCGGCAGCCACCTGAGCTACTCGCCCTGGTGTGTTCCCACAACGCTCAATGGCGTCAAGTGCGTGGTCGTGCACCGCGACCTGCGCGACTACGAGCCCATGGCCTGGGATTTCTGCCTGAACTTCGCCAAGGACAACAACCTGCAGGTTGCCGAGGCCTGCCTGATACCGGACGAGCCGGCCCGCTGAGGCCGGCTTCTTTTTTTTGCGGGTCGTTCCCGTCCGATGTGAAGCGCGCCTGGGGTGCGTTTTTTTTCGCCTGTGCTCCGGAGAGCGAGGCTTTTTTGGTGGATCCTGTGGATGCAGGAGCATCGTTCAGGCACAAAAAAACCGCCCGAAGGCGGTTTTCTCGTTCGCTGACAGCGCACCCGTTACAAACGGCAGATGGCCGGAGCCATCCGTGCGGTTGCCTAATTGGATTAGGCGGCGGCCAGGGCCTTGACCTTGGCGGACAGGCGGCTCTTGTCGCGAGCGGCCTTGTTCTTGTGGAAGATGCCCTTGTCGGCGATCGTGTCCAGAACGGATTGGGCTGCGGCAAACAGTTCGGTTGCCTTGGCCTTGTCGCCAGTCAGAACGGCCTTTTCGACCTTCTTGACGGCGGTGCGGTACTTGGAACGCAGCGAGGTGTTGGCTGCATTGAGCTTGGTGTCCTGGCGGACGCGCTTGCGGCCGGAGGCGAGACGGGGGTTCTTCTTTGCGGGCTTGGATGCCATGATATGTATTCCTAGTGTCTGAGGATGTTGTCGGCGAAGCGCGGGATTATAGCACGCGGCCCGGACAGGGCCTTGAGGGCCCAGGCCGCACGGGCCCGCCTGTTGCAACGGAGTGCAAGAGCGGCCAGGCCCGCCTGGCGCGCCGGCCGGCGGGGCATGCCAGCGCATACACTCCCCACGGTGTCACTGTTCAAAGCCGCCTCCACCGTTTCCCTGCTGACGCTGGCCTCCCGTATCACCGGGCTGGTGCGCGATCTGCTCATGGCCTCCATGTTCGGAGCCAATGCGCTGACCGATGCGTTCAATGTCGCCTTCAGGATTCCCAATCTCTTTCGGCGGCTGTTCGCCGAGGGTGCTTTCAGCCAGGCCTTCGTGCCGGTGCTGGCCGCCAGCAAGGCCAAGGAGGGGGACGAGGCCACGCGCACGCTGATCTCGCACGTGGCCACGCTGCTGTTCTGGGTGCTGCTGGTGACCTGCGTGCTGGGCGTGGTGGGCGCGCCGCTGCTGGTCTGGCTGCTGGCCAGCGGCCTGCGCCAGTCGCCCGAGGGCTATGACGCCGCCGTGCTGATGACACGCTGGATGTTCCCCTACATCGGCTTCATGTCGCTGGTGGCGCTGTCGGCCGGCGTGCTCAATACCTGGCGGCGCTTTGCCGTCTCGGCCGCCACGCCGGTGCTGCTGAACCTGGCCATGATCGCCGCCGCCTTCTGGGGCGCGCCCTGGCTGCAGGCGCGCGGCATCGAGCCCATCTATGCCATGGCCGGTGGCGTGATGCTGGGCGGCGTGCTGCAGCTGGCGGTGCAACTGCCTGCGCTGGCGCGCCTGGGTCTGCTGCCGCGCATCGGCTTTTCGCCAGCTGCGCTGCGCGAAGCCTGGGCCGAGGCCGGCGTGCGCCGCATTCTCAAGCTGATGGCGCCGGCCTTGCTGGGCGTGGGCGTGGCCCAGGTCTCGCTGATGATCAACACCCAGATCGCCTCCTATCTGCAACCGGGCAGCGTGACCTGGCTGTTCTATGCCGACCGGCTCATGGAGTTTCCGACGGCGCTGCTGGGCGTGGCGCTGGGCGTGGTGCTCACCCCCCAGCTGGCCGCTGCCAAGGCGGCCGACGACTCGGAGCGCTACTCGGCCATGCTGGACTGGGGGCTGCGCCTGGTGGTGCTGCTGTCCGTGCCGTGCGCCGTGGGCCTGCTCACTTTTGCCGAGCCGCTGGTGGCCACGCTGTTCCACCGCGGTGCGCTGCAGGACAGCGACGTGGGCCAGATCGCCCTGGCGCTGGTCGGCTACGGCGCAGGCCTGGTGGGCCTGGTGGCCATCAAGGTGCTGGCGCCAGGCTACTACGCCAGCCAGGACATCCGCACGCCCGTCAAGATCGCCATCGTGGTGCTGGTCATCACCCAACTGCTCAACCTGGTCCTGGTGCCCTTCATGGCGCATACCGGCCTGGCGCTGTCCATCGGCCTGGCGGCCCTGGTCAATGCGGGCTGGCTGCTGTGGGGTCTGCTGCGCCGGGGCGTCTACCGTCCCAAGCCGGGCTGGGGCCGGCTGGGCTTGCAGGTGGTCGCGGCCAGCAGCCTGCTGGCCGTGCTGCTGACCTGGGGCAGCCAGCATTTCGACTGGATCGCGCTGCGCGCCAACGGCTGGCAGCGTGCGGGCCTGCTCGCCGCGCTGATGGCCGCCTCGGTGCTGCTGTACTTCGGTGCGCTGTGGGCGGCGGGGCTCAAGCTGCGCGCACTGCTGCGGCGCTGAGAGGCATCGCCCAAACCCGCATAATTGCAGGCTTGGGCGCTGCAATATACAAAGCATCATGAGCTGGAGTTACGAAGACACGCCAACGGCCCTGCAATACTTTGCAGCGCTGGTGCAAAGCGATGACCACCTGCCGTTGATGGAGGCGGCAATCAGCATCGCCCAGGATGCCGTGCCCGATCTCGACCTGCAGGCGGCCAGCGCCGAGCTGGACCGGCTGCAGGTGCGCCTGCTACAGCGCCTGGCCGGCGAAACCGATTCCCTGCAGCGCCTGCGCGTGCTCAACCAGTTCTTCTATGGCGAGCTGGGTTTTGGCGGCAATCTCAACGATTACTACGACCCGTCCAACAGCTACATCCACCACGTGCTGCAGACGCGGCGCGGCATTCCCATCAGTGTGGCGCTGATCTGGCTGGAGCTGGCTGCGGCCATCGATCTGCCGGCACAGGGCGTGAGCTTTCCCGGGCATTTCCTGGTCAAGCTGCGCCTGCCCCAGGGGCAGGTGGTGATGGACCCGCTGAGCGGTGAATCCTTCTCGGCCAACAGCCTGGCCGAGCGGCTGGAGCCCTTCTGGCAGAACGCCGGCCTGTCCGCCGAGGAGGCGGCTCCGCTGGGCATGTACCTGCAGGGCGCATCGCCGCGCGACATCCTGGAGCGCATGCTGCGCAATCTGCAGGAGATTCACCACGCGCGGCGCGACTGGCCGCTGCTGGTGGCCGTGCTCAACCGGCTGGCCGTGCTGCGGCCCGACATGCCGGAGATCTTCCGGGACCGGGGGCTGGCCTATGCGCAATGGGGAGTGACCGAGCGTGCGCTCGAAGACCTGGAGCGCTTCCTGCATTCCCAGCAGGGCGCGCAGGCCGTGGCCGTGCGCGAGGTGATCCGGCGGCTCAGGGGCCTGTAGCGGCAACCTCCAGGGTCGGAGCGCTGCTCAGACCAGCCGGACGGCTTCCAGCTCTTTCTTGAGATAGGCGTAGAACAGTGGCGCCGCCACCAGGCCTGCGGGGCCGAACACCGACTCGGCCACGAACATCACGGCCAGCAGCTCCCACACGCCCATGTGCGTGCGCTGGCCCACCACCTTGGCGTTGATCACGTACTCGGCCTTGTGAATCAGGATCAGAAAGCCCAGGCAGGCCGCGGCGGCCACCGGGGAGACCGACAGCCCCACGATGGTGATCACCGCATTGCACAGCAGGTTGCCCACGATGGGCACCAGGCCCGCGATGAAGGTCAGCGTGATCAGGGCTGGCGTGTAGGGCAGGGTCAGGTTCCAGTGCGGCAGCACGCCCAGCAGGAAGATGGCCGTCAGGAAGGTGTTGAAGGCCGCAATCCAGAACTGCGCCGCCACGATCTGGCGGAAGGCCAGCCCCATGAGCCGGATGCGTTCGCGCAGCGCAGCCACCAGGGGCGGGCGGCGCGTGGTGATGGGGCGCACGGCGGCCAGCGCGCCGATGATCAGGCCCACATAGGCGTACAGCAGGCCGGTAAGCCAGGCGCGGCCCGCATGGGCCAGGGCACCGGCCTTGGCCGCCAGGTAGCTGGCCAGCAGGTGCTGGATTTCCTGCGCGCCGTCCGGCAACTGGTCGGCCATGTCGGCGGGCAGCTTGTCACGCAGCTCCAGCACCGTGTGGGCCAGATAGTCGAGCAGCTCGCGGTACTGCTGCGGCGCGTCGGTGATGTAGGTGCGTGTATGCGAGAGCGCGCCGCTCAGCAGGGCCAGCGGCGCAAGAATGACGATGGTGGCTGCCACCAATTGGGTCCAGCGCGGCAGCGAGCCGCGCCGGGCCTTGGGCTGGGCCCGTGCCAGCAGCCCGGCAAGGGCGCGCGTGACCAGAAAGCCCACGCAGACACAGAGCATGCCCGGCAACAGGCCCTGCCACATGATCAGCAGCAGGGCGCCTGCCATCAGCACATAGCTGGAAAGCGTCACGCCGCGCGTGGGCGCGGGCTGCGGGGAGATGATGGGCGAGGGCAGGTGCTGGGTCATGCGCTGCGGGCCCGTGGTCAGCGGACCTCGACAGGCTCGCCCTCGCCGCGTGCGGCGATGCGTCCGATGGTGTAGACCGTCTCGCCCAGCTGCTTGAGCGTGGCGGCCGTGGCTTGGGCAGCTTCGGCGGGCACGACAACGACCATGCCGATGCCGTTGTTGAAGGTGCGGTTCATTTCCACGGCGTCGATGCCCGCCGTCTTCTGCAGCCAGGCGAACAGCTCGGTCTGGGGCCAGCTGCCGGCATCCAGGTGGGCGGCCAGGCCTTCGGGCAGCACGCGGGGGATGTTCTCCAGCAGGCCGCCGCCGGTGATGTGGGCCAGCGCCTTGATGGGATGCTGCTCCAGTGCGGCCAGCACGTTCTTCACGTACAGGCGCGTGGGTTCCATGATGGCCTGCTTGAACGGCTTGCCGTCCAGCGATTCGGGCAGGCTGCCCTGGGCTTCGGCGCGCTCGATGCACTTGCGCACCAGGGAGAAGCCATTCGAGTGCACGCCGGCCGAGGCCAGACCCAGCACCACGTCGCCTGCGGCCACGCTCTGGCCCGTGAGGATCTTGGATTTTTCGACGGCGCCGACGGCAAAGCCCGCCAGGTCGTATTCGCCGGCCGGGTACATGCCGGGCATTTCGGCGGTTTCGCCGCCGATCAGTGCGCAGCCCGACAGCTCGCAGCCGCGTGCAATGCCGCCGACCACGGCAGCGGCCGTGTCCACGTCCAGCTTGCCGCAGGCGAAATAGTCGAGGAAGAACAGGGGCTCGGCGCCCTGGACCAGCACGTCGTTGACGCTCATGGCCACCAGGTCGATGCCCACGGTGTCGTGCATGTTCCACTCGAAGGCCAGCTTGAGCTTGGTGCCCACGCCATCGGTGCCCGAGACCAGCACGGGTTCCTTGTAGCGCTTGGGCACCTCGAACAGCGCGCCGAAGCCTCCGATGCCGGCCATCACGCCTTCGCGCATGGTCTTCTTGGCCAGCGGCTTGATGCGCTCGACCAGCGCATCGCCAGCGACGATGTCGACGCCGGCGTCTTTGTAGGAAATCGGGGTAGAGGAGGGGGCAGAAGAGCTCATGGATGGGTACGGTGCGGTAGGCCCGATGCCGGGCTGGAACCCTGGGATTCTACGGCGCCGGCCGCCGGCAGGCGCGCGCGCCAGTGGGCTTCGAGGGGGCTTTCGTTGCACATGCGGGCCGGCTGCCGCCGTGCCGGGCGCCGCGCAGACTAAAATCCCTCGTCCGCCCGGGAGCTCCCGGGCGTTGTCCGCCTTGCCGCAGCGCTGCGCCGAGGCGGGCCTGTCTTTGCTCTCAACCCAATGCCGTTGCCGATTCCTCTGCCTGCTTTTGCCGCATGGACCCGCCTGGATACAGGAAAGGGGGCGCTGCGCGTATGTCGCAGATGAAGCAGCTGGCTCTGGATATCAGCATGGCGTCGAGTCCGACGCTGTCGCGCTTTTTCGTCGGTCCCAATGCCGCAGTGATCGATCATCTGCGCCACTGGGTGGGCGACGGCCGCATGCAGACCGCCCGCACGCCGGTGCCCACCTATCTTTGGGGCGAGTCGGGCTCGGGCAAGACCCACCTGCTCAAGGCCGTGCGCGAGGCGCTGCGCGAGCAGGGCGCCATGGTGGGCTGGATGGATGCATCCACCCTGTTCCCGCCGCCGTTCGACGAGCGCTGGGCGGCGGTGCTGATGGACGACGTGGACATCTACACTCCGCTGCAGCAGGCGCGGGCCTTCAACTGGTTCGTGAATGCGACGAGCCCGGCCACGGGCTCGCCGCGCTGGGTGCTGGGAGCCGGCCCCCTGCCGCCGGCCGACCTCAAGCTGCGCGAGGATCTGCGCACGCGGCTGGGCTGGGGCCATGTGTTCCAGCTGCAACTGCTCGATGAAACCGCGCGCCGCGCGGTGCTGCGCCAGGAGGCCGATGCCCGTGGCGTTTTTCTGGGCGACGATGTGATGGACTACATGCTCAAGCGCTTCTCACGCGACCTGGGCAGCCTGATGCAGCTGCTCGACATGCTCGACGGCTTTGCGCTTCGCAACAAGCGCGCCATCACCATTCCGTTGCTCAAGACGATGCTGGAAACCGAATGAGCCCACATTCTCGTGTGGGCAGGGACTGCGGGAGCCGGCGGAGCCTGCGTTGCAAGGGCAGCGCGGGACCCATTTTTTTAGGATATGCATGACCTCTGATCAGAAGCAACTCCGGCCCCGGCTGGCGTTGTTCGACCTGGACCATACGCTGCTGCCGCTCGATTCGGACTACGAGTGGGGCGAGTTCACGACGCGCATCGGCTGGACTGCATGCGCTGCAGCGCGCCCAGCA
>NZ_LFJT01000070.1:0-34484 GCF_001682645.1 Delftia sp. JD2 | reverse complement strand
GGTCAGCGACGAGGAACTGGCCCGCCGCGCCCGGCTCAACCCGGTGACCGTGCCCACGGCCGAGCGCGGCTACCGCAAGCTCTTCCTCACCACCGTGAACCAGGCCGACCAGGGCGTGGACTTCGACTTCCTGCGCTGCGCCACCGAGCGCGGCACCATTCCAGGCCGGCGCGAATAGTCGGCGCAGGCGGTCAATTCGGACAAAATGGCGTCTTTGTCCCAACCGCCTGTCTTGATGGTCGCTGCCGCCTCACTGCCGATTTCCCTGGATGCCGAACCCGCCCCCGCAGCCGACGCCCTGGGCGCCATGGTGGCAGCGCTGGAAGAGGACGTGGTCTTCGGCCGGCTGCACCCGCGCGAGCGCCTCGTCGAAGACGACCTCATGGCCCGCTTCGACGTCAAGCGCCACATCGCCCGCGAGGCCCTGGCCGCGCTGGACCGCATGGGCTTGATCGAGCGCCGCAAGAACGTGGGCGCCCTGGTGCGCTCGTTCTCCACCCAGGAAGTGCAGGAGCTGTACGAGCTGCGCGGCATGCTCGAAGTGGAGGCCGCGCGCAAGATCCCCCTGCCCGTGCCGGCCGAGAGGCTCGAACGCCTGACCTCCATCCAGCAGCAGCACGACGCCGCCGTGGCCGAAGGCAACGCGCGCCTGGTGTTCCGCATCAACCTGGCCTTTCACCAGGAACTGTTTGCGCTGGCGGGCAACGACACGCTGCACAAGGCCATCACCGAATACGCGCGCCAGACGCACCCCATCCGCTTCGCCTCCCTGGTCTCGGCCGACTACCGCGAGCGCGCACGCCAGGAACACTGGCAAATGATCGAAGCCCTGCGCGCCCAGGACCGCGATGCCCTGGTCCGCCTGTGCGCCGAGCACCTGCTGCCCTCGCGCGATGCGTATCTGAATGCGCAGTTGCAGCGGTTGTAGGCGGCTCTGGCATCTGGACAGCGCGGCTGATCAGGCGATCCCGCCACCCTCCCGCAGCAGTGCTTCGTGGTCACGCCCGCCATAGAAGATGCCGATGATGGAAACCAGGTCTGCATCGACGGCGAAGGCGATGACAGTTCGCTTTCTGTAGTTGGTGATGCGCAAGCCAGGTCTCACGTCGTCGCGCGGCGTGCCGCGAAGTGGAAAGGTGCGCAGGCTCTCGCAATAGCTCACGATGGCATCGGTGTATTGAGCTGCCACATCGTGCGAGGCAGCCTCGGCGATGTAGTGGTAAAGCTCGACAAGCTGCTCCTGGGCCTGCGAACTGAAGACAACGCGATAGTTCATCTCGCCTTGGCATGTTCAGCGGCAAGGCGCGCCCGCAATTGATCGGCGGTGACGGCACTCGAGGGATCGGCCTTCAACGCGTCATAGGCGGGGCCGACCTGATCTTGCAGCCAGCTTTCCACCGCACGATCCCGCGCCATCAGCGCCCGCAAGCCATCACGGATCACTTCGCTCTCGCTGGCGTACTCGCCAGCACGCACCTTCGCCCGTACTGCGTCTGCCATGTCGTTGGGCAGGGTGATGCTCATTTGCTGGGTGGTTCTCATGCATGGCTCCTTGAATGCAGTGGGATTGAATCCTACTGCCGAGCCAAAGCCCTGTCCAGAATCCGTCCCCTCTCCCTTTCATGGGCGTTTCAGACACTCGCCCCCAGCCTCCCCCGGTACGCTGCAGGCGTCTCCCCGAACGTGCGCCGGAACAGCCCGATGAAGGCGCTGGCCGTGGCGTAGCCCAGGTCCAGCGCGATGTTCGTCACCGGCGCGCCGGCGGCCAGCATCTCCAGCGAGCGCATCAGCCGCGCGCGCTGGCGCCAGGCGGTGAAGCTGAAGCCGGTTTCCGAGACAAAACGCCGGCTCAGCGTGCGCGAGCTGACGGCGGCCCAGCGCGCCCAGGCCTCCAGGTCGCGGGCATCGGCCGGGTCGGCGATCAGCGCGCGGGCGATGCGCTGCAGGCGCGGGTCTGCGGGCAGGGGCAGGCCCAGGGGCTCCACGGGCAGGGTGCGGATCTCGTCCAGGATCACCGCCATCACATGGGCGCGGGCCTGGTCCGCCGAAGGGCCTGGTTGCACGGGCTGCGTTGTGGGCACGCCTTGCTGCCATCCCCAGCTGGCGGCGCGCAGCACGGCCTCGCGCAGCAGGCCCGAGGTGCGGATGGCGCAGGGCCGCTGCGGCAGGTCGGCGCAGGCCGGCTCCGCCACATAGACGCTCCAGCCGTGGAAGGGACCATGGGAGCGGCCCGAATGCAGCTGGTGCGGCGGCAGCCACACGGCATGGATGGCGGGCACCACCCAGACCGCGTCTTCCACGCCCACCGACAACAGCCCGCGCAGCGAGCCGAACAGCTGGCCGCGCGCGTGCCGGTGCGGCTCGGAGGCCAGCTCCTCGTCCTGGCTGCCCACGGCCGCGATCAGCACGGGGCCATCGGCACGGTTCACATGGCTGACCAGTTCAAGAATGGCATCGGGCATGGCGTCTTTGAGCTATTTGTTGGCTGATCCAGTCTACAGCCGCCAACGCCTTTGTTCTTACGCTTGTGCCATGCACACAGACAACACCGCCCTTGCAGAGCCGCCAGGCCCGGCCATCGACCTGGACTCGCTCTACGCCGCCCCGGCAGAAAGAATCCAGAAGGCCGTGCGCGACCGCCTGTCCGACTTCCACGAGGCCTATCTGCGCCAGGCCAGCTTCTTTTGCCTGGCCACGGCCGGCGAACGCGGCCTGGACGCCTCGCCGCGCGGCGGGCCGCCCGGCTTTGTGCAGGTGCTGGACGAGCGCACCGTGGCCTTTGCCGACTGGCCCGGCAACAACCGCATCGAATCCCTGCGCAACCTGCAGGCCGATGACCGCCTGGCCATGCTCTTCCTGTTCCCGGGGCTGGACATCTTCCTGCGCATCAACGGGCGCGGCCGCATCTCCACCGACCCCCATCTGCTGCAGGAGCTGAGTGAAGGCAGGGGCACGCCCAAGACCGCCACCGTGGTCCTGGTCGACGAGGTGCTGCTGCACTGCGGCAAGGCCATCCACCGCTCCGGCCTGTGGAACCCCTCAAGCCAGCTGGACCGCGCCGCCCTGCCCACCGTGGGCCAGATGATGGCCGCCCTCACGCAGTTGGCCGATGCCACGGCGCCCGCCATGGATGCCGCGCAACAGGAGCAGGCCAACGCCCACTACGCCCATGCGGTCAGGCACGACCTGTACTGATGCCCTGCTTTTTCCCAGGAACCATGACATGCTGATCGATACCTCCCGCTTTCCCCTGGTCTACCTGCGCGAACCCGAAGCGCAGGCACCTGCAGACGCAGGCAGCGGCAATGACGCATCGGCCGAAGCCCAGATCGAATCCCTGCTCGACCAGGGCCGGCACTTCGTGCTGCTCACCGACCACCTGCCCGGCGACCACCCCGAGGAAAGCCACGAAGAACGCAAGCAGCGCGCCCTGTTCTTCAAGCGCAACCGCGAACGCATGCGCCAGCTGTGCCGGGGCATGGTCGTCATCACGGGCGACCGCGCCGTGCCCACCGCCCTGCGCCTGGCCGTGCAAGGCATGGGCAAGGCGCTGGGCATGCGGGTTGCGTTCGTGCAGGGGGAGGATGAGGCGCAGGTCTGCTCGTGGGAGCTGCTTGGACAGGCGTGAAGGCGGGCCAGGCGGAGTGTGGGCACAAACAGACACATCTCCCTACAAGCTCCATACGGGGGAGTCGCATCGATAAAATTATTGGGAATCATTCTCATCCCGCATTCTCATCCCGTTTTCTCCATGCACTCCCCCCTCCACACGCTGACCCCGATCGCCGGGGCCCTGGCCCTTCTTTTGTCTGCTGGCGCCGCATGGGCCCAGCCTGCACCTTCCACGGCAACGGCCGCGCCCGAGCTGGGCACCGTCACCGTCGAGGCCAGCGCCGATGCGTCGGCTGAAGGCCTGTCCAGGCCCTACGCGGGCGGCCAGGTGGCGCGCGGCGGGCGGGCCGGGATTCTGGGCACGCGCGACAACATGGAGACGCCGTTCTCCATCACCAGCTACACCAACGAGCTGATCCAGGACCGCCAGGCCAAGAGCGTGGGCGATGTGCTGCAGAACGATCCTTCCGTGCGCGTGGCGCGCGGCTTCGGCAATTTCCAGGAGTCCTACTTCGTGCGCGGCTTCGTGCTGGGCTCGGACGACGTGGCCTACAACGGCCTGTACGCGCTGCTGCCGCGCCAGTACATCGCCACCGAGCTGTTCGAGCGCGTGGAGCTGCTGCGCGGCGCATCGGCCTTTCTGATGGGCGCCAGCCCCAATGGCGGCGGCCTGGGCGGCAACATCAACCTGCTGCCCAAGCGCGCGGGCAGCGATCCGCTGTCGCGCGTGACGGCGGGCATTGCCAGCGGCGGCCAGGCCTTTGTGGCGGCCGACGTGAGCCGGCGCTTCGGCCCCGACCAGGCCACGGGCATCCGCCTGAACGCCGCGCACCGGGGCGGCGATACCGCCATCGACCAGGAAAGCTCCAAGCTCGATCTGTTGTCCGTGGGCATGGACTGGCGCAGCCGCAATGTGCGCCTGTCGGGCGACATCGGCTGGCAGGACAACCGCCTCAAGCGCACGCGCACCAATGTCACGCCGGGCGCAGGGCTGGCGGCCATTCCTGCTGCGCCCGATGCTTCCTCCAACTGGGCCCAGCCCTGGACCTATTCCGACGAGCGCGACCTGTTCGGCACTCTGCGCGGCGAGTGGGACATCAACAGCAATGTGACGGCCTGGGCCGCCTATGGACTGCGCCGCAGCTCCGAGAACAACTCGCTGGCCAACATCACGCTGGCGGCGGCCGGCAATGGCGCGGCCACCACCAGCCGCTTCGACAACGCGCGCAAGGACCGCGTGAGCACAGGCGAGCTGGGCGTGCGCGCACGCCTGAACATGGGCAGCGTGGGCCATGAGATCGTGGCCAGCTACTCGGCCTTTGACCTCAAGGTCTACAACGCCTATGGCATGAGCACGTCTGCGGTCCAGGGCAATGTGCTGAACACCAACCTCTACAACCCCAGCTACTACGCGATCACACCGCTCAACTACCTGGGCAACGACCTGTCCAACCCCGCCTACAACCGGGGCACGCGCCTGAACAGCTTTGCGCTGGGCGACACGCTGTCGCTGATGGACGGCCGCATGCTGGTGACGGCCGGCGTGCGCCGCCAGACGATAGAGACCGACTCGGTGAGCTACCGCATCGTCAGCAACGGCGCGGTCACCAGCCAGGGCGGCGTGCGCACGGCCTATGACCAGAGCCGCACCAGCCCGGTGCTGGGCGCGGTGTTCAAGCTCACGCCCCAGGTATCGCTGTACGGCAACTACATCGAAGGCCTGGCCCAGGGCGACACGGCGCCGGCCAAGTCGGGCGACACCATCATCGCCAACGCGGGCCAGCAGATGTCGCCCTACGTGACCAAGCAAAAGGAAGTGGGCGTCAAGTACGACGGCGGCAAGCTGGGCGGCGGCCTGGCCTTCTTCTCCACCGACAAGCCGCGCTCGCTGATCGACGGCAACCTGTTCACCTCGGCCGGCAAGGACCGTCACCAGGGCGTGGAATTCAACGTCTTCGGCGAACCCATGCGCGGCCTGCGCCTGCTGGGCGGCGCCACCTGGCTGGACGCCAGGCAGCAAAGCACGGGCCGAGCCACCACCGACGGCAAGCGCGTCATCGGCGTGCCGCGCTTCCAGGCCACGGCGGGCGTGGAATGGGATGTGCCGGGCATCAATGGCCTGGCGCTGGACGGCCGCCTGGTGCACACCGGCGCCAGCTACGCCAACGACGTCAACACCCTGCGGGTGGCCGGATGGAACCGCCTGGACCTGGGCGTGCGCTACATGACCGAAGTGCAGGGCAAGCTGCTCACGCTGCGCCTGCGCGTGGACAACGCGACGGACCGCAACTACTGGGCCTCCGTGGGCGGCTACCCGGGTTCGGGCTACCTGACGGTGGGCGGTCCGCGCACGTTCTCGCTGAGTGCGAGTGTGGATTTCTAAAGGCATGCGTGCATGGCCAGAGATGCCATGCACGCAGGTGACTGCCTATCGGGAGTTGGCGAGTGCCTCGCAAGCCTCACTGGCTGCGTTCGTGATGTTTGCCATGTTCACGTGGCACGAACATCAGGAAAAAGCGAACAAAGCCGGAATACCAGGCTTTAGGCGGCCGCCCGCCCTTAAGTCTCCCGCGGCTTGGTATCCGGCTCCGCGTCCGCCTGCGGAGGCGGCGCACTGACCACGTGCGGCAGCATCACGAGGATGACGATGGCCAGCAGCGTGGCCAGCAGCGCGATGGCTTCGCGCCCAAGGCCGCAGGCCACGCCGATGGCGGCCGTCATCCAGATGCCGGCGGCCGTGGTCAGGCCCTGCACCTGTTCCTCGGAGTGGCGCTTGATGATGGCGCCCGCGCCCAGGAAGCCCACGCCGGCCACCACGCCCTGGATCACGCGGCTCATGTCGGCAATGCCCATGCCGCCGCGCTCGGGCACCAGCACGAACAGCGCCGCGCCCATGGCCACCAGCATGTGGGTGCGCAGGCCGGCGGCCTTGCCCTTGTGTTCTCGCTCGTAGCCGACGATGCCGCCCAGCAGGGCCGCCAGCAGCAGGCGCACCATGACGCGCGTGACCTCGGCCGCATCGGGCAGGCTGGAGAACTCCTCGGCCAGGGTGCTGGTTACTTCCTCCCACATGGCGCGTTCCTTTCCTCGGGTTGTGCGTCAGGACTCAGGAAGCGAGCATGGCGTGGCGTGCAGCGCGCCCAGGCCATCGCCCTTCGCCATTGCCTGTCAGCCAAGCGCGCCCGGCTCAGGCGCCTGCGGGCTTGTCCTGGTCCCTGGGGGGTGCAGCCGGCCCTGCGCGGCTGGCGGGTTCCGGTTCCGGCGCGGCGGCCGGTGCTGGTACGGGCTCAGGTGCTGGCTCAGTTGCAGGTGCAGGCTCGGGAGCAGGAGCAGGCACCAGACTCAGCATGTGCTGGGCCAGCGTCTCGTACAGCGGCCGGGCCAGCATGCGCGAGACCAGGCTGGCCAGCATGGCAGCGGCCATGAGGCTGAGCACCATGGAGTGGCCGTCCACCATCTCCATCACGATGATGAAGGCCGTCAGCGGCGCCTGCGTCACGGCGGCCAGGAAGGCGGCCATGCCCATGGCGATGAGGGCGGGCGCGATGTCTGCGCCCATGAGGCCGGCCACGTTGTGGCCCACGCCCGCGCCAATCGACAGCGAGGGCGCGAAGATGCCGCCCGGCACGCCCACCCAGGCCGACAGCCAGGTGGCGATGAACTTCAGGGTGACGTAGAACGATGGCACGTCGGCCTGGCCCGCCAGCATGTGCTTGACGGCCTCCGAGCCCGCGCCGAAGGTGGCGCCGCCCGTGACCATGCCGATGACGGCGATCACCAGCGCGATCGCCGCCGCGAAGCGGATGGGAAAGCGCGCACGCAGCTGGTTGAGCCGCTCGGGCGTGCGGGTCAGCGAAGCGGCCAGCAGCTTGGCAAACAGGCCGCCCAGCACGCCGCAGGCCAGGGTCACGCACAGGCCGGGCAGCAGCGCGTCCCAGGTCAGGTGGGGCACCTGGATGCGCCCGAAATAGCTGAGGTTGCCGAAGGCCGACACGCCCATCAGGCCGGCCAGCACGATGGCCGCGATGATCAGGCCGCTGGAGCGCGACTCCAGCTTGCGCGACAGCTCCTCGATGGCGAAGACCACGCCCGCCAGCGGCGCGTTGAAGGCCGCCGCAATGCCGGCCGCGCCGCCGGCCACCAGCAGCGCATGGTGGCTGATGCCCGAATGCGGCCCGAACCAGCGCCGCGCATGGTGCATGACACCGGCGGCCACCTGCACCGAAGGCCCCTCGCGCCCGATCGACAGCCCCGCCGCAAAGCCCGCGCTGGCCAGGACCATCTTGGCGAAGGACAGCCACAGCGACACGAAGCGCCCGCGCTGCGCGGGGTCCAGCGCCGGGTCCAGCGTGGCGATCACCTGCGGAATGCCCGACCCCGCCGCGCCCGGCGCCCAGCGCCGCGTGAGCCACACGGCGCCCGCCGTGACGGCAGGCATCCACAGCAGAACGGCCCAGCCGCCCTGCCAGTGGTAGATGCTCTCGAAGAGTTCAAAGCCCGCATCGGCCATCAGCGTGAAGGCCACCACGCACAGCCCGGCGGCGGCCGCATAGGCCAGCACGATGGTGCGGTCCAGCCAGCGCCTGCCGTCCCGGAATTCCTGGTTCAGGTTGTGGAGGAAGTCGGGTTCTTGCTGCATCGCGTGAAGGGATCGCGTGAAGAAATCGCGTCCAAGGACCGCGAAAGAGGCTGGGCGAAAGCCGTTCATTGTGCCCAAGCTGACCGGCCGCGTATGTCGCCGGCGGCAATGCCTACTTCGCCGCTGCGTTGATGGCCAGGCGCCTCAGCCGCGCCAGCGCAGCGCATCGACCACCAGCGAGAACGCGGGCGAGGGCTGCCTGCGGCTGGGGTAGTACAGGTGGTGGCCGTCGAATCTTGGGCACCAGTCCTCCAACACGCGCTGCAGCTGGCCGCTCTGGATCCAGGGCATGACCTCGTCCTCGGGCAGCAGCGTGATGCCCAGCCCGGCCAGGGACGCATCGATCTGGGGCTGGGTGGTGTTGAAGATCAGCGGCCCGTCCACGCGCACATTCATCTTGCGGCCCCGGCGCTCGAACTCCCACACATACAGGCCGCCCGAGGTCACCATGCGCTGGTTGATGCAGCGGTGCGCCATCAGGTCCTGCGGATTCTTCGGAATGCCGTGCTCCGCGAAATACCCGGGCGAGGACACCACGGCCATGCGCAGCGGCGGGCCGATGGGCACGGCGATCATGTCCTTGTCGATGGTGCTGCCCAGGCGCACGCCGGCGTCGAAGCGCTCGGCCACGATGTCGCGGAATCCGTAGTACACGTCGAATTCCATGCAGATGTCCGGATAGGCGAGCAGCAGCGGTGCCAGCCGGGGCAGCAGGGTGCTTTGCAGCATGTAGTCGCCGCAGGTGATGCGCACCGTGCCGCCGGGCTTGTCGCGCAGCGCGGTCAGGGCGTCGAGTTCGGCCTCGATCTCGTCGAAGCGGTGGCCTATGGCCTGCATCAGCCGCTCGCCCGCCGCCGTGGGCGAGACGCTGCGCGTGGTGCGCGTGAGCAGGCGGATCTGCAGCCGCTCCTCCAGCGCGCGCACGGTCTGGCTCAGCGCCGACTGGGTGACGCCCAGCGCAGCCGCCGCGCGCGTGAAGCTGCCCTCGCGCGCCACGGTGACGAAGGCCAGCAGGTCATTGAGGTTGCGTCTTGCCATGGCCGCAAGCCTAGCGCCATCCATTGATTAGCTGTGCTGATAAGCCCATTAAGCATTGATTAGCTAGTCAGCAGGGCAGGCGGCGGCAAGAATGCCCGCATCCCTTCCACACCCACCAGGCCTCCCACGAGGAACATCCCATGACCGTCAAAGCCTATGGAGCCCATGCGGGCGACCTGCCCCTGCAATCCCTGGACATCACGCGCCGCGCACCGGGCGCCCACGATGTGCAGATCGAGATCGCCTTCTGCGGCGTCTGCCACTCCGACATCCACCAGGTACGCTCGGAATGGGCGGGCACGCTCTACCCCTGCGTGCCGGGCCACGAGATCGTGGGCCGCGTCTCGGCCGTGGGCGCCCATGTCTCGGGCGTGAAGGCTGGCGATCTGGTCGGCGTGGGCTGCATCGTGGACAGCTGCCGCCATTGCGCGGACTGCGACGAGGGCCTGGAGAACTATTGCGACCACATGGTCGGCACCTACAACGGCCCCACGCCCGATGCGCCCGGCCACACGCTGGGCGGCTACGCGCAGAGCATCGTCGTGCATGAGCGCTATGTGCTGCACATCCGCCACCCCGAGGAACAGCTGGCCGCCGTGGCGCCGCTGCTGTGCGCGGGCATCACCACCTGGTCGCCGCTGCGCCACTGGGGCGTGGGGCCGGGCCACAAGGTGGGCGTGGTGGGTATTGGCGGCCTGGGCCACATGGGCATCAAGCTGGCCCACGCCATGGGCGCGCATGTGGTGGCCTTCACCACCTCCGAGTCCAAGCGCGAGGCGGCGCGCGCCCTGGGTGCCGACGAAGTGGTGGTCTCGCGCAACGCGGCCGAGATGGCGGCGCACGCCAAGAGCCTGGACTTCATCCTCAACACCGTGGCCGCGCCGCATGACCTGGATGCCTTCTTCACCCTGCTCAAGCGCGACGGCACCATGGCCCTGGTGGGCGCGCCGGCCACGCCCCATCCCTCGCCCCAGGTGTTCAACCTGATCATGAAGCGCCGCAGCCTGGCCGGTTCCATGATCGGCGGCATTCCCGAAACGCAGGAGATGCTGGATTTCTGCGCCGAGCACGGCATCGTGGCCGATATCGAGATGATCCGCGCCGACGAGATCAACGCCGCCTACGAACGCATGCTGCAAGGCGATGTGAAGTACCGCTTCGTGATCGACAACGCCACGTTGGCAATGACGCCGTGACGGGTCTCAGGCGGCGGCCGGGTGGATGCCCATGGCGGCGATATCGGCTGCCGCCGTGTCCAGCAGCCAGCGGCGGAACTCGGCAAAGCCGGGCCGGGGCCGCCGGTCGCCGGGCACGCACAGGAAATAGCCGCGCTGCAGCGTGACCGGCAGGTCAAAAGGCACCACGACGGTGCCGGCCCGCAGTTCCTCGCGCACCAGGCAGCGCTGCACCAGGGCCAGGCCCATGTCCGCAATCACTGCCTGGATCAGGATGGACACCTGATCGAACGCCGTGGCGAGGTTGGGCGCCTTGCGGCCGGCGCCGGCCGCGCGCAGCCACTGCGTCCAGTTGCCCGGGGCGGTGGTGTGATAGAGCAGCGGCTCGGTGGCCAGATCGCCGGGCTTGCGCCAGGCGCCCTGGGCCAGCCGCTGGGCCATGCGCGCCGGGTGGCAGATGGGCACCATCTCGCGGCCGATGACGTAGTCGCAGCTGCAGTGCGGCCAGTCCTCGGGGCCCAGGCCGGTGAGCACGGCGGCGTCGGGTGTGGGGCCGGTGAAATCCTCGCTCTTGCGGTAGGGCACGAAGTTCACGCGGATGCCGGGGTGCAGCTGCTGGAAGGCGCGCAGGCGCGGAATCAGCCAGGCGCTGGCCAAGGTGGGCACCACCGCCAGGTTCAGCGGCCGGTCGGCCTCTCCCAGGCGCAGGCGGGCGCTGGTTTCCTCGATGGCGGCCAGCGGCTCGCGCACGGCGTCCAGCAGTTCCCGGCCCACGGGCGTGAGGTGCAGGGAATGCGCATTGCGCTTGATCAGCGCCAGGCCGTAGTGCTGCTCCAGCCGTGCCACGGCACGGCTGACCGCGCTCTGGGTGACGCACAGCTCGGCCGCCGCGCGCGAAAAACTGCCCAGCCGCGCCGCCGTGGCAAAGGCATGAAGCTCGGACATCGAAGGCGAGTGCAGACGCATGGAATACAGACCCTGAACGGGCATTGGCGGACAGCACAACGGCGCGCCCGAAGCCGGTGCGAGCATGCGCAACAGTCATGCTAGCGGCCAAATTGTCGTTTGGAAGCACGGGCCATGCCACCGACACTTTGTCGTCATGAACACGCCCACATCCCTTCGCTCACCGCTTGGCGCACCGCTTCGTGCACGCCGCAGCACCGTCCTCGCCCTTGGCGCCATCGCCGGCATCGCCCTGCTGGGCGCCACGGCGGCCCGTGCCGAATTTCCCGACCGGCCCATCCGCCTCATCGTGCCCTTTGCGGCCAGCGGCTCGACCGACCTGGCCGCACGCCTGATCGGCGAATACGCGGCCCGCGAGCTGGGCCAGGCCATCGTGGTGGAGAACCGCGCCGGTGCAGGCGGCTCGCTGGGCATGGAGCAGGTGGCCAAGTCGCGCCCCGACGGCTACACCCTGGGCATGGCCACCATGAGCACGCACGGCTCCAACGCCGCCGCCTACGGCACCCGCCTCAAGTACGACCCGGTCAAGGACTTCGCCCCCGTCAGCAATGTGGCGACCGTGCCCAGCGTGCTGGCCGTCAACGCCAAGTTCCCCGCCAGGACCATGGCCGAGCTGCTGGCCATGGCCAGGAAGGAGCCGGGCAAGATCACCTTCGCCTCGCCCGGCATGGGCTCGCTGGGCCATGCCAACGTGGAGTATTTCTCCAGCCTGGCGAAGATCGAGCTGCTGCACGTGCCCTACAAGGGATCGGGCATGGCGCTCAACGACGCCGTGGCCGGCCAGGTGGATGCGATCACGGACAACCTGCCCTCGGCCCTCACCCACATCCAGGCCGGGCGGCTGCGCGCCCTGGCCGTGCTCTCGGACAAGCGCTCCCCCGCCCTGCCCGACGTGCCCACCTACGGCGAGCTCGGCTTTCCACAGATGGGCAATGGCGGCTGGTTCGGCATCGTCGCGCCGGCAGGCACGCCGGCGCCGGTGGTGCGCCGGCTCAACCAGGCCATCCATGCGGCCATGAAGCAGCCGGACTTCATCAAGAAGATGGAGGACGCGGGTGCCACCCTCATCCCCAACACGCCGCAACAGTTCCAGACCCAGATCGAGCAGGCCGTGGCGCGCTACGCCGCCGTGGCCAAGGTCGCCAAGATCAGCGCGGAGTGAGATGAAGATGCAGGACACCCTCCAGGACCAGGCCCTGTACGTGCTGCACCCGCCAGAGGGCGCCGCCATACCGCTGGTGTGCGATTCGCCGCACAGCGGTGTGCGCTACCCCGGCGATTTCGGGCACGCCGTGCCGCGCTCCGTGCTGCGTGCGGCCGAGGACACCCATGTCGAGGCCCTGTGGGGCGCCGCGCCCGCAGTCGGCGCCACCCTGGTGGAGGCGCTGTTCCCGCGCAGCTACCTGGACCTGAACCGCACGCTCGACGACATAGACCCGGCCCTGCTGGCCACGCCCTGGCCCACGCCGCTGTCGCCCGGGGAGAAGACGCGCATCGGCTCGGGCCTGATCTGGCGCACCGTGAAGAACCAGCCCATCTACGACCGCCTGCTGCCCGTGGACGAGGTGCAGCAGCGCATTGCGCGCTGCTACCAGCCCTACCACCAGGCGCTGGCCCAGGCCGTGGAGGACACGCACCGGCGCTTTGGCGCGGTCTGGCACCTGAACCTGCACTCCATGCCCAACAACGCCTATGAGCGGCTGCAGATCCGCAGCGAGCGGCCTCTGGCCGACTTCGTGCTGGGCGACCGCGACGGCAGCACCTGCGAGCCCGCCTTCGTCGCCCTGGTGGAGGAATACCTGCGCGGCTGCGGCTACACCGTGGCGCGCAACGATCCCTACAAGGGCGTACAGCTGATCGCCAGGATCGGCCAGCCCGCGCTGCAGCGGCACAGCATGCAGATCGAGATCCGCCGGCCCATCTACATGGATGAGGACACTCGCGAGCGCAACGCCGGCTTCGAGGCCGTGCGCCAGGACATCACGGGCCTGCTCAAGACCATGGCGGCGTACTTCGAGAGCCATCCGTCCGTCAGGCATTGCGCCGACCGGGCATGAGCCCCTGGCATCCCGCGCCGTGCGCCACTGCAGCGCGCTGCAGTGGCCGTGGCGACGGTGGCGGAAGGTTCAGTCCACCACGAAGAGCCTGGCGCCCTTGGGCGAGCGCGAGCGGTGCGGCTCGGCGTTGTCCGCCACCTGGTAGCTCATGCCGGGCGTCAGCGTGAAACGGCGGCCGTCCGCCAGTTCGGTCTCCAGCTCGCCTTCCAGGCACAGCAGCACATGGCCCTTGGTGCACCAGTGGTCGGAGACATAGCCGGGCGTGTACTCCACCGTGCGCACGCGGATGTTGCCGAAGTTCTGCGTGCGCCAGAACGCCTGCCCGGCCTCGGCCGAATGCTCGGTGGGCGCCACGGCGGCCCAGTCGGTGGTGTTGAAGGGGATGTTGTCCATCTGCATGGCGGGATTCCTTGATGAAGGGGGTGTACAGCGTGGGGGCCGGCGTCGGCAGCAGCCTCGGCCTCAGCCGCCGCGCCGCAGCAGGTAGATATCCATGATCCAGCCATGCCGCTCGCGCGCTGCGGCGCGGGCCTGCGCGATGCGCGGTGCCGCCTCGGCCAGCGGGCCGCTGTCCAGCATCTGGCGGTCCATGCCCAGGTAGGCGCCCCACCAGATGTGCAGGCCATGGGAGGGCAGCTCGGTGAAGCTGCACTGTCCGTCCAGCATCACCACAGCCGTGTCCACGCCCGGTGGCCAGCCCTGCTCGCGCAGCTGGCGGCCCGTGGTGACCACGAAGGGCTGGCCTATGCCGTTGAGCGCAATCGCATGCGCGGCGCACAGCACCTGCATGGAGCTGATGCCCGCCACCACGCGCACGCTGTGCGGCGCCGGCTGCATGCGCGCGGCAATGCGCAGGGTGCTGTCGTACAGCGCCGGGTCCCCCCAGACCAGCAGGGCGACCTGCAAGGGCTGGCCGGCCGTTCGCGGCGCCAGTCCATCGGCCATTGACCGGGTGATGGCCGCCTGCCAGCAGCGCGTGATGGCCGCATGCCATTCATCGACCTGGGCCAGGTAGTCGTCGCCCACGCTGCGGCGCACGGGCATGTCGAAGCCTTCGATGCGCGGGCCGGGCGCAGTGAGCACGGCATCGCACAGGTCGCGGCGCAGGGCGGCGAGTTCGACCTTGTCCTCGCCCTTGTGCGGCAGCAGGATCAGGTCGGCGGCCTGCATGGCGGCCTGGGCTTCGCGCGTGAGGTGGTCGGGGTTGCCCGTGCCGATGCCGATCAGGCTCAGCGCCACGGGCGGCAGGGCCGCGCTCATGGGGCGGGGTTCCCGAGGGGCACGTCGCTCACGGTGTCGCTCACGGTGTCCCGCAAGGTATCCCTCGCGGTATCCAGCGCGGCATTCGCATGCACATCGGTGGCGGGAAAGCGCGGCTCGGTGCCCAGCGGGCGGTAGCGGCGGTCGTAGTCGGCCGCGTAGAGGCGGCTTTCGCCGAAGTCCTCGGCCTGCAGGCTGCGGCCCACCAGGATCAGGGCCGTGCGCTCCATGTGGGTGGCCACGGCCTCGGTCAGGCTGCCCACCGTGGTGCGCACCACGGTTTCGTCAGGCCAGCTGGCGCGCCAGACGATGGCCACGGGGCAGTCGGCGCCGTAGTGCGGCAGCAGCTCGGACTGCACCTTGGCGGCCACATGGATGGACAGATGGATGGCCAGCACGGCGCCCGTGGCCGCGAAGGCGGCCAGGTTCTCGCCCTCGGGCATGGCCGTGGCGCGGCCCGAGGTGCGCGTCAGCACCACGGACTGGCACAGGCCGGGCAGGGTCAGCTCCGCGCCCAGCGTGGCGGCGGCGGCCGCGAACGAGGGCACGCCAGGCGTGACGGTGTAGGCAATGCCGGCCTCGCGCAGGCGGCGCAGTTGCTCGCCCATGGCCGACCAGACGGACAGGTCGCCCGAGTGCAGGCGCGCCACGTCTTCGCCACGCGCCTCGGCGGCCTGGATCTCGGCCACGATGTCGTCCAGGCTCATGGATGCGGTGTTGACGATGCGCGCGCCCGGCGGGCAGTGCGCCAGCAGCTCGCGCGGTATCAGCGAGCCTGCGTACAGGCAGACCGGGCAGGCCGCCATGAGGTCGCGCCCGCGCACGGTGATCAGGTCGGCGGCGCCGGGGCCGGCGCCGATGAAATGCACGGTCATGCCGTTGCTCCTTGGTTCTTGGCCTGGCTGGCGTGGGCCAGGCAACAGTTCAGAGGTCCGCCCTGGCCCACGGCCAGGGCCAGGGTGGCGCTGCCATCGTCCGCCACCAGGCGGGTCACGCTCAGGGCGGAGTGCGGGCCTGCGGCGGCCAGCGCCGCCGCCTCGGCCACGCTGCCCGTGCCATAGCGCGCCAGCATGCGCGGCGACTGCGTGACCACGGGCTGCCCAGGCAGTTGCCCTGGCGGCACGCGCACCAGAACGGCCGTGGGCACGACAGCCGCCATCCAGGCGGCCAGCGCCGGGTGGCCGGCCTTGGTATCCAGCACGGCCACGGCGCAGATGGGCTGGGGCGCGCAGGCGCCTGCGTCTGCGCTTTCCGGCAGCTGCGCCTGCGCCCGCTGCCACAGCGCCTGCAGCGCATGGGGCAGTGCGTCCGTGTGCAGGCCCAGGCCCAGCACGCCGCAGCGGTGGGGGATGGCTTCGTCCGGGTTCACCGCTGCCAGCTCCACTGCACCAGCGGCCGCGCAGCCTTCCAGCTGCGCATGCGGCCCAGCGGCTCGGCGCTGGAAATCTCCAGCCGCAGCAGCTGGCCGCCGTGCTCGGCCTGCAGTTGCACCAGCAGGGCCTCGGTCTCCAGCGTCACGGCATTGACCACCAGGCGGCAGCCCGCGGGCATGAGGGCCTGCAGGCGCTCGAACAATTCGGCGTCAAAGCCCCCGCCCACGAACACGGCCTGGGGCCGGGCCAGCACCTGCAGTCCGGCCAGCGCCTCGGGCGCCACGCCCTGCACCACGCGCAGGCGCGCCTGCAGGCCGAAGCGCCGGGCGTTGAGGCGGATGTTGTCCGCACGCGCCGCATGCTGCTCCAGGCTGATGGCCGAGCCACCGGCCAGGCACCACTCCACGGCCACCGAGCCCGAGCCGCCGCCCACATCCCACAGGCATTCGCCGTGGCGCGGCGCAAGAGCCGCCAGGGTCAGCGCGCGGGCCGGGGCCTTGGTGATCTGGCCGTCGTTGGCGTACCAGTGATTGGGCCGGCCCGGCACCAGCGGCAGGGCCGCGCCGCCCTGGGCGAGCACGGCCACGGCCACGGGCGCGCAGGCAGGGTCGGCGGCCAGGGCCTGGGCGGCTTCGGCGGCGCGCCATGCACGGCGGCGCTCGCGCGGGCCGCCCACGGACTCCACGACTTCCAGGCGGCTGTCGCCCCAGCCTTCCTGCACCAGCCAGTCCGCCAATGCGGCCACGGCGGCGCCATCGCGCAGCAGCACCAGCGACTGGCGGCCTGGCGACAGGTGCGGCAGCAGCTGCTCCACGTGGCCGGCGTGCAGGCCCAGGCAGACCGTGTCTTCCAGCTTCCAGCCCAGGCGGGACGCCAGCAGCGAAAATGTCGAAGGTTGGGCGTGGCAGCGCCACTCCTGCGGCGCCAGATGCGCCGCCAGGCTGCCGCCCGCCCCGAACCAGAACGGATCGCCCGACGCCAGCACCACCGTGGGCCGGCCACGGCAGGCCAGCACGGGCGCCACGTCAAAGGGCACGGGCCAGGGACGGCCCCGCTCGCCGGCACCGGCCAGCGCCAGGTGGCGCGGCCCGCCAAAAACGGTCTCGGCCGCGTCCAGCGCGCGCAGCGCGGCGGGCGAGAGGCCGTCCAGGCCGTCTTCGTTCAGGCCCACCAATGTCAACCAGGGATCAGTCATGCCCCATGTTCTCCTGCTGGGCGGCACCAGCGGCGCCAGCCAGCTGGCCCAGGCCCTGCAGCGCGCCGGCATTGCCGCCGTGTTCTCGTATGCGGGCGTCACGCAGTCGCCCGTGGCCCAGCCCCTGCCCACGCGCGTGGGAGGCTTTGGCGGTGCCCAGGGCCTGGCGCAGTTCCTGCGCGGGCAGGCCATCAGCCATGTGGTCGATGCCACCCATCCGTTCGCCGCGCAGATGAGCCGCAATGCCTGCGAGGCCTGCGCCGCCACCGGCACGCCGCTGCTGGCGCTGGAGCGCGAGCCCTGGCAGGCCAATGCCGGCGACGCCTGGATCGACGTGCCCGACATGCAAGCCGCCGCTGCCGCCCTGCCCCAGGCAGCCGCCCGGGTGTTTCTGGCCGTGGGCCGCAAGCAGCTTGCGGCCTTTGCGGGCCAGCCGCAGCACCACTATCTGCTGCGCCTGGTCGATGCGCCCGAGCCCGGAAGCCTGCCCTTGCCCCACACCACGGTGGTTCTGGGGCGCGGGCCTTTCAGCGCGGACGACGATGAAGCCTTGTTGCGCACGCACGGCATCGAATGGCTGGTAGCCAAGAACGCAGGCGGCGAGGCCACGCGCGGCAAGCTCGATGCCGCACGCGCCCTGGGCCTGCCCGTGGTGATGGTGCAGCGCCCGGCGCTGCCGCAGCGCCAGCGCACCGGGTCGGTGGCTGCGGTGCTGCACTGGATTGCTCATGGCGTGCTGCCGCCAGCACCGCCCGCGCCGCCATCCATGCCGTAGTGGCGTGGCGTGTAGACCCAGCGGCCCACGCGGCGCGTGGCGCTGTTGCCCACCAGGACTACGGTGCGCATGTCGGCCATCTCGGGCGTGGCCTCGGCCAGCGTGCATACGTGCAAGTGTTCCTCGGGCGTGGACACGGCGCGCGCGAACACCAGCAGGCGCTGCGGCTCGCAGCGGGTGCGCAGCAGCTGCAGCAGGCGCACAAAGCCTTCGGGCCGGCTCTTGGAGCGCGGGTTGTAGAAGGCCATGGCGAAGTCGGCCTCGGCCGCCAGTTCCACGCGCCGCGCGATCACCGGCCAGGGCTTGAGGTTGTCCGAGAGATTGATGCAGCAAAAGTCATGGCCCAGCGGCGCACCAGCGCGCGCGGCGGCGGCCAGCATGGCGGTGATGCCGGGCAGCACCTGGATATCGAGCGCCTGCCAGGCGGCGGCCTGCGCCGCATCGGCCGATTCCATGGCCTCGAACACGGCCGACGCCATGGCGAACACACCCGGGTCGCCCGAGGACACCACGACCACCTGCCGGCCTTGTGCGGCCAGCGCCAGCGCCTGGCGCGCGCGCTCCAGCTCCACGCGGTTGTCCGAGGCATGCCAGGCCACGGCCTGGCCCTGACCCGCCTGCGCCAGCAGAGCCTGCGCGCGGGACACATAGGGCAGGTAGCCGACCACATCGTCGGCCGCGAGCAAGGCGGCTGCGGCTTCGGGCGTGATCTGGTCCAGTGCGCCCGGGCCCAGCCCCACCACCGTCAGGCGGCCGGCGCTCACCATGCGGCCTCCGGCCGGCGGCCCTGGCCGTGCACGAGCACGATGGCGAAATAGGGGCAGGCGTCGTCGGACACATCGCCCAGGCGCGCGACCTGCTCGCTGTCCGTGGTGCCGTTCTGCACCAGCCAGGCGGCGTCAAGCCGGCCCGTGCGCTGCAGGGCGCGGCGAATGCGCGGCAGGTTGCGGCCGACCTTCATGACGACCAGGGCCTCGGCCGTCTGCATGCGGCGCACCAGCTCGTCTTCCGACAGGGTGCCGGTCATCACGCTGAGCACGTCGTCGCCCCAGGTGATGGGCTCGCCCGTGGCGTGCCAGCAGCCCACCATGCCGGGGATGCCGGGCACCACGTCCAGCGGCACCTGGCCGCGTTCGCGCAGCCGGGTGTACAGATGCATGAAGGAGCCGTAGAGGAAGGGGTCGCCCTCGCACAGCACCACCACCTGCCCGGTCTGCGCCAGCGCTTCCAGGCGCAGGCACCAGTCGTCGTAGAAGCGCGCCAGCAGGTCCACATAGGCGGGGCTGTCCACGGGCAGCTCGGTGGTCACCGGGTACTCCATGGCGTGCTCGGCGGCGCCTTGGGCCAGCAGGCCGTCCACCAGCTGGCGGGCCTTGCCGGGCCGGCCCTTCTTGCGGAAGAACGCCACCTGGCGGGCGCCGCGCACCAGGCGGTCGGCCTTGACGCTCATGAGTTCGGGGTCGCCCGGGCCCAGGCCCACGCAGACAATGCCGGGCCCGCCCTGGCTGGGACGCGGCTGCCTATTCGACATGGCTGGCCAGTGCGTTGATGGCGGCCACGGTGATGGCCGAGCCGCCCAGGCGGCCATGCACGGCCATGCAGGGCACGGGCAGGTCCTGCATCAGCGCCTGCTTGGATTCCATGGCGCCCACAAAGCCCACGGGGCAGCCGATGATGGCGGCCGGCCGGGGGCAGGCCGGGTCCTGCAGCATGTTGAGCAGGTGGAACAAGGCCGTGGGCGCATTGCCGATGGCCACCACGGCCCCGGCCAGGTGCGGGCGCCACAGCTCCAGCGCGGCGGCGCTGCGCGTGTTGCCCATGTCACGGGCCAGCGCGGGCACGCGCTCGTCCGGCAGCGTGCAGATGATGGGGTTGGCGGCGGGCAGGCGCGAGCGCGTGATGCCCTCGCTGACCATGCGCACGTCGCACAGCACGGGCGCGCCGTTTTGCAGGGCCTGCGCGGCGGCCTCGGCCATGCCGGGGGAGAAGGCCACGTGCGGGGCCAGCTCCACCAGGCCGGCGGCGTGGATCATGCGCACCACCACGCGTTCCTCGACAGGCGTGAAGCGTTCCAGCGCCGCCTCGCGGCGGATGGTGGCAAAGGACTGCCGGTAGATCTCGGCGCCATCGGTTTCGTAGCGGTGCAGCATTATTCTTTTGAAAACAGCAATCCCGGATTGTCTCGCACCGAGGCCAGGGTCCGCTGCTCCTGCGCCCTATCCCCGGCACGGCCGTGGCGCACTACGGAATAGACAGGGCCTTCGCCCTCGTCTTCACCTTCTGCCCGCAGCACCACCGTGGCCGGCGCCTGCCGCGCGCAGCCCTTGGCGCATCCGGTCACATGCAGGTGAGCGCCGTGGGGCACCTGCGGCGCCAGCTCCAGCGCCAGGGCCTGCGTGGGACCCAGGGCCTGGGTGCAGCCCGGCGCGCCGGTACAGGCGGATACGCGCAGGCGCGGGTCATGGGCGTGGGTGATCCAGTCAGCGGCGTTGTCCAGCCCCGCCGCAGCCCACCAGCGGGGCAGCGCCGCGCCGGCTCCGGCGTCTTCCACCAGCAGCATGCGCCAGGGTGTCACACGCAAAAAGGCCTGCTCAGGCAAGGCGCGCACCAGCCGCGCCAGCGCCACGGCCGGCAAGCGGCCCAGCGGCGCGCCCAGCAGCCAGCCCACGCCGGGCACGGCACCGGGCGCCGATCCTTCGCCGTGGGCCGGGGTTTCTGTCTCCACCCAGTCCAGTCCGGGGGGCGGCTGCAGTTGCGCCGCCACCGCGGCCATGCGCCCGGGCTGCAAGCCCTGGGCGCGGCGAAGAGAGGCCTGACCGGCAAACCAGCGCGCCAGCGCGAGGCCTGCGGCCACGGCCTGGTCCGCCTCGGCCACGGCCAGCGCGTGGTTGCGTCCATCGGGCTGCACCAGCCAGCCGATGGCTGTGCGCTGCAGGCGGATATCGGCGGACACGCCCGCCAGCCGGCCCGGCGCGCCTTCCACCGACCAGCCGAACTTGGCCGGCAGGCCGGCCAGATCCTCGGCCGCATCCAGTGCCTGCTGCAGGGCCTGGCCCAGCGCATGGACCGACTCCTGCGGCCGGCACAGCGGGTCGATCACCAGGTTGCGGCGGCGCTCGCGGCCCGCGTCGGCGTCCAGCAGGCCCACGGCCGCCAGGGCGCGCAGCACGGCGGCGTGCCGCCCGGGCGCAATGCCGCGCAACTGCACATTGGCGCGGCTGGACAGCTCCAGCGCGCCGTTGCCATGCACGCAGGCCAGGCGCGCCAGACGCCGCGCCTGCGCTGCCGTCAGGCGGCCCAGCGGCGGGCGCACGCGCAGCACCAGCCCATCGCCGGAGGCCATGGGCTGCCAGGCGCCGGGGCACCAGCCTTGGATGTGGGGAGGGGTATGCATGGGGTAGGGGCCCCGACTGTAGCGCCGGCGCACCCGGCATCCCAGGTGCAAGACCCGCATGCGTTCATGAAATGCGGACTTTCTTGATCCAGCCCGCCTGGGAAGCGGGCTGGTAACGCCTAACACCCATCTAGCCTAAATTTGTCAATTCAAGTTGAAATTTAACAATTCACCCTTAGGGTTTTATCAAATTGATCATTTATTTTTGATAGAAACTGATACTTGCACCACCTACCTGGAAAGCGCCATGAATCTCCGCACCTGGACCGTCAAGACCAAGCTCTACGCCGCCTTTACCGCCCTGGCTTTACTGGTCGCACTGGTTTCCGTATCTGCCCTTCATGCGCTGGACGGTTCCGACCGCAACCTGACGCAGTTCGTCGACGGCGTGAACGCCCGCGCCCATCTGGCCGAACAGGTGCTCGCGGCCGTGGACAGCCGCGCCATCGCGGCGCGCAACCTGGTGCTGGTGAACACGCCAGCCGATCTGGACATGGAAAAAACGGCCGTGTACGCCGCCCATGCCGCGGTCAAGTCCCACCTGGACCAGCTCAAGGCCCTGGTGGCCTCGCCCGGGGTGGGCGAAGAGGCTCGCGCCCTGGTCGCCCGCATCGACCAGATAGAGCAGCGATATGGCCCGGTGGCGCTGGACATCGTTTCGCTGGCGCTGCGCCAGCAAAGGGACGAGGCCATTGCCAAGATGAACAGCGAGTGCCGGCCGCTGCTGGCCCAGCTGATCGCGGCCACCGACGAGTACAGCCAGCTCACGCGCCAGCACGCCCAGGTCATGGTGGAGCAGGCCACGCAGTCCTATGTGCAGCAACGTAACATGCAGATCGGCGTGAGCGCGGTCGCCTTCGTGCTGGCCCTGCTCATGGGCCGGCTGATCGCGCGCGGCCTGACACGCGCGCTGGGGGCCGAGCCTGCCCAGCTCGGTGAAGTCGCCCGCCAGATCGCCGACGGCAACCTCGACCCCGGACTGGTGCGCAGCGAAGCGCCCGCCGGCAGCGTGCAGGCCTCGCTCAACGCCATGCACCAGAGCCTGGCCAGCGTGGTCAGCGATGTGCGCAACAACGCCGACAGCGTGGCCGTGGCCAGCGAGCAGATCGCCAAGGGCAATGCCGACCTGAGCCGCCGCACCGAGCAGCAGGCCAGCGCGCTGCAGGAAACCGCAGCCTCCATGGACGAGCTGTCTTCCACCGTGCAGCAGAACGCGGACAACGCGCGCCAGGTCAACCAGCTCGCGCGCGGCGCCAGCCAGATCGCGGCCAAGGGCGGCACCGTGGTGCAGGAAGTAGTGGGCGCCATGCAGGACATCCATGCCAGCTCGCGCCAGATCGGCGACATCGTGGGCGTGATCGACTCCATCGCCTTCCAGACCAACATCCTTGCCCTCAATGCCGCCGTCGAAGCCGCGCGTGCCGGCGAGCAGGGCAAGGGCTTCGCCGTGGTGGCCGCCGAGGTACGCACCCTGGCCCAGCGCAGCGCGCAGGCCGCCCGCGAGATCAAGCAGCTCATCACTGACAGCGCCACGCGCGTCAGCCAGGGCGCGGAGCTGGCCGACCAGGCCGGCGCCACCATGGCCGAGGTGCTGCAATCCATACAGCGCGTGACCGACCTCATGGGCGAGATCAGCAATGCCAGCGACGAGCAAAGCGCCGGTGTGGCCCAGGTCGGGCAGGCCATGAGCCAGATGGACCAGGTCACGCAGCAAAACGCCGCCCTGGTGGAGGAAAGCGCGGCGGCAGCCTCCAGCCTCAAGTCCCAGGCCCAGCGCCTGGTGCAGGCCGTGGCCATCTTCCGCCTGGGCGACCAGGACGGCGCGGCACAGCAGCCGCGTTTGCAGGCGCCGCTGCCGGC
The DNA here is from genome assembly GCF_001682645.1 of Delftia sp. JD2. NCBI lineage: Bacteria > Pseudomonadati > Pseudomonadota > Betaproteobacteria > Burkholderiales > Comamonadaceae > Delftia > Delftia sp. JD2. The sequence continues at coordinate 11,140 of NZ_LFJT01000070.1, read as the reverse complement.
GTCCGTGCCCACCCGCGCGGCCACGGCATCTGCGCTGGCACCGGCCAGGCCTGCGCCGGCACAGCCCTCAGCCGGTGCGCGCCCTGCACGACCTGTACGCCTCGCTGCGGCCAAACCGTCTGCCGAATCGCAGGACTGGACCAGCTTCTGAGGCCGGGAATCCGCACGCATGCGCCGCTACCGCTCCTGCACCGCGCCCCTGGACAAGGCTGCGCAGGTGCGCGAACTGGAAGAGTTCTTCCGCGGGCAAAACCCCATCGACCTCGCTGCGGCCGACTGGCACACGCGCATGGAGCAAGGCCTGACCGCCGAAGAAGAAGCCGAATTCACTGAATGGCTGTCAGCAAGCACGGCGCACGAGGCCGCCTTGCGCCACCTGGGCCAGAGCCTGGCGGCCGCGCGGGCCATTCCCCCCGAACAGGTGGCGCGCCTGCGCGCGGAGCAGGCACGCCGGCGCTCGCAGTCGGCGCCTCACGCACACCCGGAACCGGCCCCGCAGCGCCCGTCCTCCGAAGAGCGCCAAGGCTGGAGCTGGTCCCGCCTGCTGCCGCGCCCTGCCCTGGCGGCCCTGTGCTGCACGGTGGCCCTGGTCCTGGCCGTGGGCGTGGGCTGGCACCAGTGGCAGCAGCAGCCCACCTTCACCAGCAGCCACCTGACCCCACGCGGCCAGGCCAGGACCATCACCTTGCCCGACGGCACCGCACTGTCCCTGGATGCCGATACCCAGGCGCAGGTGGCCCTGTACCGCGACCGGCGCGAGGTGCGCATCACGCAAGGGCAGATCCTGTTCGCCGTGGCGCCCGACAGCGACAGGCCCTTTCATGTACTGGCCGGCCCGGCGCGCGTCACCGTGGGCAGCACGCGGTTTTCCGTGCGCTATCGCGCCACGGGCATGGAGGCGGGCAGCGTGCAGGTAGCCGTGCAGGAAGGCCATGTGCGCGTGGCCGGTGCGCAAGGCGCTGCAGCCGCTGACGCCGCGCCCGCCTCCCTGGTCGCAGGCCAGGCCCTGAGCGTGTCGCCTGCAGGCGTGCTCGGTCCGGTGTCGGCTGTGGCGCCCGGCAGCATTGCTCTGTGGCGCAAGGGACTGATCCGCTTCGAGAACACGCCCCTGGCCGACGCCCTGGCCGAGCTGGAGCGCTACGGGCCGACCGGCCTGGTGGTGCACGACCCGGCCGTGGCGGCCCTGCGCATTGGCGGCACCTACCAGGCCAGCCGCCCCGCCGAGTTCGCACGCATGCTGGCCCAGATCCTGCCCGTCACTCTGGTGGCCGGGCCCAATGGCCAGACCGAGATTGCCGCTGCGCCCTGAGCACGGAGGCGGGACCGGCCCCCGCTTTCAAGACTGCCTGCCGCGCCGGGCGCAAGCCCTCCTCCCCCCTGCCCCACTCGCCCTGGCTGTCTGCAATGACGACTGCCCAGCGCCGATGCGCAGCATCTGCAAGGGTGTCAATGACAATCAGCGGCGTGCGAAGCCCATGGGCTGCAACGCAGCGACAGCGGCGCGTGGTCGGTCGGCCGTCGTGTGCGAGATTGCCGCAAGCGATTTCCTGGACCGATGGAACGCGGCGGATGCACTCCGACTCACACCGTCCGCCGCTGTTGCCACAGCACCAGGCGTTGCACGCTTGTCGCGCAGCGCCGCACCCTCATTCATTCAACCGTTTCAAGGAGTTCCCATGCATCTTCAACGCACCGTCCTTTTTGCAGGCATGGCTGCCAGCCTCTTTCTGGCGGCGGGATGGGCCACGGCCGCAGAAGGCCCTGCCACGGCCCAGGCCTCCCAGGCCAAGGCCCAGGCCGCCAAGCCGGCGGGCGACACCGTGCAGGCGCAGCTGGAGGCCTCCAACTGGGTGCCCGACGGCAAGGCCGATGCGCCGCGCGTGATCTATACCTTCACCGACCCCAACTGCAAGTACTGCCACAAGTTCTGGGAGGCCGCGCGTCCCTGGGTGGACGCAGGCAAGGTGCAGCTGCGCCACATCCTGGTGGGCGTGATCCGGGACGACAGCCCCGCCAAGGCCGCCGCCATCCTGCAGGCCCCGGACCGCGCGTCCGCACTGATGGAGCACGAGAAGAAGTCCGCCCAGGGCGGCATAGCCCCCGCCTTCAGCGTCAGCCCCGACGTGCGCAAGACGCTGGAGGCCCACCGCAAGCTGATGATGTCCCTGGGCTTCCGTGGCACGCCGGGCATCGTGGTGATCGACAGCCAGGGCGGCACCAAGAGCTATGGCGGCATGCCGCGCGATGCCGCCCTGCCCGAGGTGTTCGGGGCGCTGTGAACGCGCTGCCGTGAACGGGACGCCAGGTGATGCCCACACCTCGGCAGCCACGAGTAGCATGGCCGGCAGGATCACCACTGCGGAGAACGCCACCATGCTCAAGCTCTATGGTTTTTCCAGGGTCAATGCCGGCGCGCGCGGCCGCACGCGCGATCTGCGCGTACTGTGGGCACTCGAAGAGATGCAGCTGCCCTTCGAGATCGCGGGCATGGACCATCCCGCGCACGACCTGAACACCGAGGCCTACCGCCGGCTCAGCCCCTTCGAGCAGATTCCTGCGCTGGACGATGACGGGCAGGTGATTTCGGAGTCGGCCGCCATCGTGCTGCATCTGGCCAGGAAGTGCGACCGGCTGATGCCCTCCGATGCAACCGGCGAGGCCCAGGTGCTGCGCTGGTGCTTTGCAGCCATGAACACGGTGGAGCCGCCGCTGCTCAGCCTGATGGTGCTGGACTGGACGGCCGATGGCAGCTGCGGCAAGCACCGCGAATTCCTGGTGGGCTGGGCGCATCGCATGCTGGGCAACCTGGAGCGCTGGCTGGACGGGCGCCGCTTCATTGCCACCGACGAATTCACGGTGGCCGACATCCTGATGGCGCATGTGCTCGCCTGCATCCCGGACAGCACGCTGACCGCGCCCTGCCCCGCCGTGGTCGCCTACCGCGACAGATGCCTGGCCCGGCCCGCCTGGCAGCGGACCCTGGCGGCCTACAACGCGCGGGTAGAGGCGGCGTAGCCGGGGCTCAGGGCTGCTCGGTGCTCAGGGCTGCTGGAAGGCCGCCACAGGCTGGGACTGCGGTGGTGATGGCGGCGGCGGCGCAGTCCAGCTGCCGCCGAGCACGCGGAACAGCTGGGCCAGCGCCAACTGCCGCTGGGTCACGGTATCGATGTAGGCGCTTTCATTGGCGAAGGCGCTGCGCTGTGCGTCCAGGTAGCGCAGATGGTCGTCCACCCCCGCCTGGTAACGGGCCTGCGCCAGCCGCAGGCTTTCGCGGCTGCTGTCGCGCAGCGCCAGGCGCGCGGCTTCCTCGCGGCGCAGCGTGTCGGTGGCGGCCAGGGCGTCGGCCACTTCGCGGAAGGCGGTCTGGATGGCCTGCTCGTAGGCTGCCACGGCCATGTCCTTGCGCAGCACGGCCAGGTCGAGGTTGGCGCGGTTGCGCCCCCCGTCGAAGAGGGGCAGCGTGACCTGGGGAGTGAACGACCAGGCGCGCTGGCCCGAGCGGAACAGGTCGGACAGATCGGCGCTGGACGATCCCAGGAAGCCGGTGAGCGAGATGCGCGGGAAGAAGGCCGCGCGCGCCGCACCAATGTCCGCGCTGCGCGCGCGCAGCCGGTGCTCGGCCGCCTGGATGTCCGGGCGGTGGATGAGCAGTTCGGAAGGCGTGCCGGCCGACAGGTCCTGCAGCAGCATGGGCACGTCGGACGACTTTGCCGACTGTGCAGACCCTGCGGACTGTGCGGACAGGTACGGCCCCAGATCCTCCACGCCCGTCAGCAGCAGCAGGGCGTTGCCGGCCTGGCGCAGCTCGCGTTCGCTGCGCTCCACGTCGGCGCGGGCCTGGGCGGCCAGGCCCAGGGCGTCCTGGTGGTCCAGGGCCGTGGCCGTGCCCGCCTGGCGCCGCTGCGCGGTCAGGCGCAGCGAGGATTCACGGCTTTGCAGCGTGCTCTGCGCCAGTTGCAGCCGGCGCAGGGCCCCGTCGCGGGACAGGTAGGCCTGCACCACTTCGGCACCCAGGCTGATGCGGGCCGCGCGCGCGGCCTCTTCGGTGGCCAGGTACTCGCCCAGGGAGGCTTCGGACAGGTTGCGCACGCGGCCGAACAGGTCCAGCTCGAAGGCGGCCAGCCCCAGGCCGGCCTGCCAGTTGGACTGCACCTGCGGCTGGCCCGTGGCATTCATGTCGCCCGGCAGGCGCTGGCGCGTGCCGCCGCCCTGCAGGCCCACGCCCGGCAGGCGGTCGGCGCGCTGCACCTGGTACAGGGCGCGTGCCGCCTCCACGTTGAGCAGGGTCTGGCGCAGGTCGCGGTTGTGGGCCTGGGCCAGGTCCACCAGTTGGCGCAGCTGGCGGTCGGCGATGAAGCTGTTCCAGTCCAGCGTGGCCGCCGACGAGGACAGCACGGGCGCGGCATCCTGCTGCGGCCAGTGCGTGGGAATGGGCGCCTGCGGACGCTGGTGGACCGGGGCGAGGGAGCAGCCTGCCAGCACCAGGCTGGCGGCCAGCGCACACAGGGCGCGTGGGAAGAAGTGCATGGACATGGCGCTTACTCGATGGGGGTTGCCGGGGCCTGCAGGGCAGGCGGGGTGCCGGCCGGCGCCTTGCGCCGGAACAGGGACAGCACCCAGACGAAGAAGACGGGAACGAAGACCACCCCCAGCAGCGTGGCCGACAGCATGCCGCCGATCACGCCGAAGCCGATGGCGGCCTGGCTGGAGGCGCCCGCGCCCGAGGCCAGCGCCAGCGGCACCACGCCCAGGATGAAGGCCAGCGAGGTCATGACGATGGGCCGAAAGCGCAGCCGCGCCGCCTGCAGCGCGGCCTGCGCCAGGCTGTGCCCCTGCGCATGCAGGTCCCTGGCGAACTCCACGATCAGGATGGCGTTCTTGGCCGCCAGGCCGATGATGGTGATCAGGCCCACCTTGAAGTACACGTCGTTGGACAGGCCCACGGCCGAGGTGGCCAGCACCGATCCCAGCGCGCCGATGGGCACGATCAGCATCACGGCGGCGGGAATGCTCCAGCTCTCGTACAAGGCCACCAGCAGCAGGAACACCACCACGATGGCCAGCGCGAACAGCTTGGGCGCCTGGGCACCGGCAGCTTTCTCCTGGAAGGACAGGGCCGTCCACTCATAGCCGATGCCGCGCGGCATCTCGGCCATGATGCGTTCCAGCTCGGCCATGGCCTCGCCCGTGGTGTGGCCGGGCCTGGCATCGCCCGAGATCCGGAAGGCCGGATAGCCGTTGTAGCGCGAGATCTGCACCGGCCCGCTTTCCCAGCGCACCGTGGCAAAGGCCGACAGCGGCACCTGCTGGCCGGCGGCGTTGGGCACGTGCAGGCGCAGGATGTCCTCGGGCCGCGCGCGGGCCTGCGCATCGGCCTGCACCACCACGCGCTGCAGGCGGCCGGCGTTGGGGAACTCGTTGATCACGGCCGAGCCGTAGGCGGTGGACAGGGCCGTGTTGATGGCGCTGAAATCCACGCCCTGGGCCTGCGCCTTGCGCCGGTCGATGTCCAGCCGCAGCTGGGGCGCATCCTCCAGGTTTTCCATCATGGCGTAGGCAATGATGGGCGAGGCATTGGCCTTGGCCAGCAGCTGGTCGCGCGCGGCGATCAGCGCCTCGCGGCCCAGGTTGGCGCGGTCCTGCAGGCGCAGCGCAAAGCCGCCGGAGTTGCCCAGGCCGTCGATGGGCGGCGGGTCCACGGCCATGACAGTGCCGTCGGACAGGCGGGCAAAGCGCTGGTTGAAGGCCTGCACCTCGTCCCACGACGCCTGCCCGGCGCCGCGCACCGACCAGTCCTTGAGCGTGACGAAGGCCAGGGCCGCGTTCTGCCCCATGCCCGAGAAGCTGTAGCCCATCAGGAACTCGGCCTGGGCCGTGGCGGGGCGGCCCTGGATGTAGTCCTCCATGTCCTTGACCATGGCCTTGGTGCGCTCCGTGGTGGCGCCCGGCGGCAGCTGCACGCCGACGATGTAGTAGCCCATGTCCTCGTAGGGCACGAAGGATTCGGGCATGCGCGTGTACGCCACGCCCAGCCCGGCCACGATGGCGGCATACACCAGCATGCAGCGCCCGGCGCGGCGCACCAGCCGCTGGTTGAGCAGGTCGAAGCGCTCGGTCAGCGCCGCGAAGCGGCGGTTGAACCAGCCGAAGAAGCCCTTGCGCTCGGCGTGGTGGCCCTTGGCAATGGGCTTGAGCAGCGTGGCGCACAGCGCCGGCGTGAAGGTCAGAGCCAGCAGGCCCGAGAACAGGATGGACACGGCCAGCGACAGCGAGAACTGCCGGTAGATCACGCCCACCGAGCCGCTCATGAAGGCCAGCGGCAGGAACACCGCCACCAGCACCAGGGTGATGCCGACGATGGCGCCCGAGACCTGCTGCATGGCCTTGACCGTGGCGGCCAGCGGCGACAGCCCCTCCTCGGCCATGAGGCGCTCCACGTTCTCCACCACCACGATGGCGTCGTCCACCAGGATGCCGATGGCAAGCACCATGCCGAACATGGTCATCATGTTCACCGAAAAACCCAGCGCATACATCACGCCCAGGGTGCCGGCCAGGCACACGGGCACGACGATGGTGGGAATCAGCGTGTAGCGCAGGTTCTGCAGGAACAGCCACATCACCAGGAACACCAGCGCCACGGCCTCCACCAGGGTCTGGATGACCTTGCCGATGGCCACTTCCACGAAGCGCGAGGTGTCATAGGGCACGGCGTACTGGATGCCGGCGGGGAAGTTCTGCGACAGCTCGGCCAGGCGCGCCTTGACGGCCTTGGCCGTCTGCATGGCGTTGGCGCCGGGCGCCAGCTGCACGGCGGCGGCCACGCCCTGGCGGCCGTCCTCGCGCGAGGAAAAGCTGTAGTCCAGCTGGCCGACCTCCAGCCGCGCCACATCGGCCAGGCGCACGGCCGAGCCATCGGCCCTGGCACGCAGCACGATCTGGCCGAACTCCTCGGGCGAGGCCAGCGTGCCCTTGACGGCAATGGTGGCGCTCAGCTCCTGGCCGGGCCCTGCGGGCGAGGCGCCAAAGCTGCCGGCCGGCACCTGCGCGTTCTGGGCGGCGATGGCCGCGTTCACGTCCGCCACCGACAGGCCGTAGCCCAGCAGCTTGTTCGGATCGACCCAGACGCGCATGGCCACATCGGCTGCGAAGAACTGCACCTTGCCCACGCCGGGCACGCGACGGATCTCGTTGTTGATGTTGCGCACGGCGTAGTCGGACAGGGCCACCTCGCTGTTGCCGCTGTTGCCGCTGCCGCTGCCGTCCTTGTAGGTCAGCGAGTAGATCATCAGGAAGTTGGCGCTGGCCTGCTCGACCTGCAGGCCCATCTGCATCACGGACGCGGGCAGGCGCGCCTCGGCCTTCTTGATGCGGTTTTGCACCTCCACCTGGGCCAGCGCGGGCTCGGTGCCCGGGGCGAAGGTGGCCGTGATCTCGGCCAGGCCCGTGGAGCCGCTGGAGGAGTCGAAGTACAGCAGCCCCTTGGTGCCGTTGAGCTCCTCCTCGATGACGCTGGTCACCGACTCCATCACCGTGGTGGCGGAGGCGCCCGGATAGTTGGCGGTGATCGAGATCTGCGGCGGCGCCACGTTGGGAAACTGGGAGACGGGCAGCGCCGGTATGGCCAGCAGCCCGGCGAGCATGATGAAGATGGCCACCACCCAGGCGAAGTTGGGGCGGTTGATGAAGAACTTGGACATGGTCTATTCCTTGGGCAGGCGCCGGCTCAGTCGCTGGACGTGGCGGAGCTGCCGGAGGCGCTGAAGGTGCCGGACAGCCCCGCCGTAGGGGAGGCCGCGGCATCGGAAAGGGCCGTGACCTGAACCCGCGCCCCGGGCTGCAGGCCCGCCATGCGGCCCACCACCACGCGCTCGCCGCCCTTGAGGCCTGCGCTGATCTGCCACTGCGCGCCATGCATGGCCGCGGTCTGCACGGGGCGCATCTGCAGCGTGTCCTGGCCATCCACCACCAGCACGTGGGCCTGCCCGTCGGTGCTGCGCTGCACGGCCCGCTGCGGCACCAGGATGGCGGCAGGGTCCACGCCCTGGCCCACGGTCACGCGCACATACATGCCGGGCAGCAGCATGCCGTCGCGGTTGTCGAAGCGCCCGCGCAGCGCCATCTGGCCTGTGCCGCGGTCCACCGTCACATCCGAGAACAGCAGCCGCCCCGTGCGCTGCAGGCCCGTGCCGTCCACCTTCAGGGAGACCGGCGTGCCGTCCTTGCCCGCCGTCTGTGCCAGGCGGCCCTCGGCCAGGGCCGCGCGCAGGCGCTGGGCTTCGGCCACGGGCTGCTGGAAGTCGGCATAGACCGGGTCGAGCTGCTGGACCAGCGCCATGGGCGTGGCCTCGCCCTGGCCCACCAGGGCGCCCTCGGTGACCAGCGCACGGCCGATGCGACCCGCGATCGGCGCCCTGACCGTGGCGTATTCCAGGTTCAGGGCGGCCGCCTGCACCTCGGCCTGGGCGGACTGCCGCGCGGCCTGGGCCGCCTGCAGGCGGGCCTGCATGGCCTCGAAGTCCTGGCGGCTGACCGCCTCCTGCGCCACCAGCGGCGCGTTGCGGCCGACCACGGCACGCGCTTCGAGCAGGGCCGCCTCGGCGCTGGCCAGCTGGCCCTGGGCGCGGGACAGGGCGGCGCGCAGGGGCGCCGGGTCGATCTGGAACAGCACCTGGCCGGCCCGGACGTCGGCGCCTTCCTCGAAATGGCGGCGCAGCACGATGCCGGCCACCCGCGCACGCACCTCGGCCACGCGCACGGGCTCGATACGGCCCGGCAGCTCGCTGGACAGGGCCAGCGGCGCGGGCTGCACGGTGACGGCCTGCACCACCGGCAGCGCGTCACCCGCTGCGGCCGGAGCCTCGTTGCGGCCGCAGCCCGTTGCAAGGGTGGCCAGGGCGGCCAGCACCAGGGCCGCCAGCGGCAGGCCACGTCGCTTGTTCAGACGCATGCTCATGTTCACAACCTGATTGAGTTCGATACGAAGGCCGCGATGGTACATATCAGAATCAAATGAGTCAACATCGATTCATTTGATGCTTTGAAAAATCAACAGATAAAATCCATGCACTTTCCAAGGAGGCATGACAAGCGATGACGAGCACCAAGCAAGAGGACGAAGGCAAGCTGCTGGGCGCACTGGCACTGGCGCTGCTGGACGATCCCAAGGCCAATCTGCAGGAGCTGGCACGCGCCATCGGCATCAGCAAGGCCACGCTCTACCGCTTCTGCCCCACGCGCGACCAGCTCATCGACCGGCTCATAGGGCATGCGGCCGACACCCTGTCGCGCGCCATGCACGCGGCCGAGCTGGAGCGCCACGCGCCGCTGGAGGCGCTGCGCCGCCTCACCGCCCACTGCCAGGACCACCAGACGCTGCTGCTGTTCCTGATGTATTTCTGGCGCTCCGACATCTCGGTGGTCGGCCAGATAGAGAGCGAATGGGTGGCGGCCATGGATGCCTTTTTCCTGCGCGGCCAGCAGGCCGGCGTGTTCCGCATCGACATCACGGCAGCGGCGATGACCGAGCTGTGGCTTTCCATGGCCGTGGGCCTGCTGGATGCGGAGCGGCGCGGCCGTGTTGCGCGGGCCAGCGTGGCGGCCGTGATGGAGCAGGCCTTCCTGCACGGCGCCCTGCAGCCCGGCGCACCAGCCGCGTAGCACGCCGGGCGCCGATGGGGAAACCGAGGTGATGAATGATGGTCATGCACTGCTTTCAATCGATGAAGGCAGTCATGGAATGGATTCACATCAATGAACTAAAATTTTTCTAGTTCAAAAATCCATGAATTTTTCTCACCAACATGCTCGAACGCACCCACCTCGCCATCGTCCGTGAAGTCGAAAAACAGGGCTCGCTGACGGCAGCAGCCGGTGTGCTGTGCGTGACGCAGTCGGCGCTGAGCCACAGCATGAAGAAGCTGGAGCAGCAGCTGGGCACAGACATCTGGCTGCGCGAAGGCCGCAGCCTGCGCCTGACGCAGGCCGGCCAGTACCTGCTGGCCGTGGCCCAGCGCATGCTGCCCCAGCTGGACCTGGCCGAGGAGCGGCTGCGCCAGTTCGCCCAGGGCGAGCGCGGCGCGCTGCGCATCGGCATGGAGTGCCATCCCTGCTACCAGTGGCTGCTCAAGATCGTCGCGCCCTATCTGGCGAGCTGGCCCGATGTGGATGTGGATGTGAAGCAGAAATTCCAGTTCGGCGGCATCGGCGCGCTGTTCGGCTACGAGATCGACCTGCTGGTCACGCCCGATCCGCTGTTCAAGACGGGCCTGGAGTTCGTGCCCGTGTTCGACTACGAGCAGGTGCTGGTGGTCTCCAGCGCGCATGCGCTGGCAGGGGCCGATTTCGCGGAAGCCGCCCAGCTCGCGCCCGAGGTGCTGATCACCTATCCCGTTCCCATGGACCGGCTGGACATCTACAACCAGTTCCTCATGCCGGCCGGCATCACGCCACGCCGCCAGAAGGCCATAGAGACCACGGACATCATGATGCAGATGGTGGCCAGCGGCCGGGGCGTGGCGGCCCTGCCGCGCTGGCTGGTGCAGGAGTACGCGGGCAAGCTGGACGTGGTGCCCGTGCGCCTGGGCGCCAAGGGCATTGCCAAGCAGATCTTCCTGGGCGCGCGGGTGGCGGACCTGCAGACCGACTATCTGCAGGCCTTCATCGAGCTGGCGCGCCAGCCGCTGGCCGCTGGCACGCTCCCTGCTCAGGCTGCCTGAGCCTGCGCCAGGAAGTCCTGCGCAAACCGCTGCAGCACGCCGCCCGCCTCGTAGACCGATACCTCCTCGGCCGTGTCCAGCCGGCAGGTCACCGGCACGCGCAGCGTCTGGCCGTCTCTGCGCTCGACCACCAGCGTGAGTTGGGTGCCCGGCGTGCGCTCGCCTTCCACGCCATAGATCTCCGTGCCGTCCAGGGCCAGGGTCTTGCGGTCGGTGCCCGGCACGAACTGCAGCGGCAGCACGCCCATGCCGATGAGGTTGGTACGGTGGATGCGCTCGAAGCCTTCGGCCACCACCGCCTCGACTCCGGCCAGGCGCACGCCCTTGGCGGCCCAGTCGCGGCTGGAGCCCTGGCCGTAGTCGGCGCCCGCGATGATGATCAGCGGCTGGCGGCGGTTCAGGTAGGTTTCCATGGCCTCCCA